>CAZFJD010000129.1:0-9251 GCA_964518775.1 uncultured Syntrophaceae bacterium | reverse complement strand
CATTATCACCGACAAAGTCAGCTATCACGGCAGCATTTCTTGGGTCATCTTCGGGTATCCCTGCTTCTACCTTGCCGACCAAATCAGAGCCTGCGTCAGCCCCTTTGGTAAAAATGCCGCCTCCAACACGTGCGAAGAGGGCTACCAATGAGGCTCCAGTTCCATAAGCTGGAATGACAGCTAAAAAATTGGGGTCTTTATTCCAGGCAAAATAAAGGATAGATAACCCTATGACACCGATGCTGACCACGGTTAAGCCCATCACGGCTCCGCCCCGGAAGGAAACACGCAGTCCTTGATTTAAACTTTTTTCTGCCGCAGCAGTGGTTCTACCGTTAGACCTGACTGCCATGTTCATGCCAGCATACCCAGCACCCATTGAACAGAAAGCCCCAAAGATAAACGCTATACTCGTTTTCCAGCCCAGTGCGGGGATGAGGGACAGAATAATAGCGATGACCACGATCACAATGATTTCGGTCCGGTATTCTCTGTGAATAAAGGCCAAGGCTCCTTCCTGAATAGCGCTGGTGATCTCCTTAATTCTTTCTATTCCCGAGGTTTGTCTTAGAACATAGCGGACAAAGTAACCGACTGTAGCAAATCCCAAGATCCCACAGATCACAGATATCCATACGAAATCCATGACACTCTCCTTTCTACTCCTCCTCTGTTTTTCCTTTTTTCTGATATCGATTCATCGCCGCTTCAATCCCTTTGACGAGCATGACCATAAGAGACTCTGCCGCCTTGGAGATGGTTTTTTCCAGACAGGGTCCCTCAATCTCATTGAAGGAAGATAAAACATGGTCTGAAGGATCCACCCCTTCAGAAGGTCTGCCAATGCCAACCTTCAATCTCAAAAAGGCATTTCCACCCATTGACTCAATGATGGATCGAACACCCTGGTGGCCTCCATCACCTCCCCTCCGTTTAAATCGAAGCCTTCCGAACGGAAGGTCGAGATCATCATGGATGACGACGAGATCTTCTATTCCCACCTGTAAGAAATCAACGGCCTTACGCACTGCCTCCCCACTCCGGTTCATGAACGTCATGGGTTTGAGGAGGGCTACCTTCTGAGAATCAATCTGTCCTGTTCCATAAATGGATTTGAAGCGTTTCTTGGAGAGGATGATATGGTTTATTTCGGCGAGTCGATCCACTACCCGAAACCCGATATTGTGCCGGGTCCACTGATAGCGGATCCCTGGATTCCCCAGTCCCACGATGACTTTCACACTCGATTATTTCTCCTCCTCCTCTTTCACCTCTGCCTCAACCGCTGCCTCTACCACGACCTCTTCCACCACCTTCTTCTCTTCGACCACAGGGGGCACCACGGTGGCAATAGTATAGTTGGTTTCTGCCAGGATCTTCGCCTTTTCAACTTGGATGTCTTGGACATGAATCGAGTCACCGATTTTCAAAGAAGTAACATCGACATCAATTCTACTTGGAATATCTCCAGGAAGGCATTGAATCTGAATGACCCTCCGGATCTGTTCAAGGATGCCCCCCATCTTAATTCCCTCCGGCTTACCTACCAGATGAATGGGGACTTCCACGGTGATCATCTCATCCATCGTCACTTCATAAAAGTCGGTGTGAAGGGTGATCCCCTGAAGAGGATCGATCTGCATCTCCTTCACCATCACCACCCTTCGGTTTTCCTGATCACCTTTTCGGATATGGAGCTCGATGAGGACATTCTCCCCTGCCTCTGTCCGAAGGGTTTCAGCAAACTCCTTGGCATCCACCACCAAGGGGATCGATTCGGAGCCGGGACTATAGAAAATGGCTGGGATCAACCCCTTCGCCCTAAGTTTTCGCGCCCGCCCCTTTCCAACTCCCTCTCTTATCTTTGCTGTCAATACAGGTCTTTCCATAACCTACTCCTTCTATGATGAGCTTCATAAATGAATCCCCCTTCATCCCGCTGAGCAGAGTTAGGATTTAAGGGGGATTTTGACCCATTCGGCGGCGCCAAGCCCCGCCTTTTAAGGCGGGGTAAAGAAGCGCCGCTCAGGGTCAACCCTGAGCCCTCGGCCTGAGCTCGGGCCGAAGGCAAGCCCAGGCCTTCAGGCCGGGGAGTCGAAGGGTTGACTCTTAGACAAACAGGCAACTCACCGACTCATCCTCATAAATTCTTCGGATGGCATCGGCAAGTAGATTCGATATGGACAGGACCTTGATCTTTGGACACGCTTTTGCCTCTTCTCTAAGCGGAACCGTGTCCGTCACAATCATCTCTTCAATTGGAGACTCCGAGATTATCTTCACCGCCTGGCCTGAGAGTACCGGATGGGTGCAGCAAGCATAGACCCCCTTGGCTCCCTTTTCAGCAAGGGCATAGGCCGAGCGGACTAATGTCCCTCCTGTATCCACGATGTCGTCGACCAGGACGGTCGTCAACCCTTCCACATCGCCGATGATGTTCATCACCTGCGAGACATTGGGAGATTCTCTTCGCTTATCGATAAAGGCTAAAGAGGCGTTCAATCGTTTCGCGTAGGCTCGAGCTCGCTCCACGCCACCGGCATCTGGAGAGACAATGACAATCTCATTTCTTAAATGCCTCAGGTACTCCAAAAGCACGGGCGCAGCAAATAAGTGGTCCACCGGAATATTGAAAAAACCCTGAATCTGACCGGCATGAAGGTCAACGGTCAGGATCCGAGAGGCCCCCGCTGTGGTGATCAGATCAGCCACGAGTTTGGCTGATATGGGTGCCCGAGGAGAGACCTTGCGGTCCTGCCTTGCATACCCATAGTACGGCAGAACTGCGGTGATCCTCTCGGCGGAAGCCCTCTTGAGGGCATCGATCAAGATCAGGAGCTCCATGAGGTTGTTATTTGAGGGAGCGCAGATCGACTGGATGGCAAAAACATCCATTCCGCGAACGCTTTCATCAATCTCGACATTGATCTCTCCATCGCTGAAACTCTTCACCACCGATTTCCCAATCGAAATCCCCAAGTGCTCACAGATCTTTTGAACCAATTCGACATTCGAATTTCCAGTGAATACTCTCATCCAAGTGTAATCTTTCTCTCCCTCGCTCCAAGCCCTTTTCTTTCCCATGGAAACCTCTTCTCCTAAGTCAGAAGGTGGAAAGTAGAAAGTGGTTTTTCCACCTTCTATTCCACCCTCTACTTTCAACTCACCACTCTCCTAAAGTATGGCTGGGGTGGGAGGATTCGAACCTCCGAGTCCAGGTTCCAAAGACCTGTGTCTTACCGCTTGACGACACCCCAATCTTATTTCTAAAAGCAATTTCAAATTCCAAAGTTCAAATGCCAAATCAAATCCAAAACTTAAATGTCAAAAATTTTCGGAATTTGGAATTTGACATTCATTTGACATTTTGATTTTGAGATTTGGACTTATGAATTTCTTTATCGTATTCTGCCAAGACTCTTGATTCGATCATTTGCCGGGTTTCGTTATTGAGGGGGTGGGCTGTATCCCTATATGTTCCATCCTTTCTCTTCTTGCTCGGCATCGCAACGAAAAGTCCATTATTTCCACTGATCACTTTTAGATCCCTGACCACGAAGCAATGGTCGAAGGTGATCGTCGCATATGCTTTGAGCCGGTCTTCTTGAACAGGAAATATCTTCACTTCCGTCACTTCCATAACCCCCCCTTTCCCTGTACCATGCGAGATACGGGGCGTTGCCTTAAGTCACTGTGTTCCGTCGCCTTACCCCGTCCCTTGTTGTGCAGGAATAGCTGCCTAACCATTGGCCAGGCTCTCTGCTCTAAGAACGACCCATCCTTTGCGTCTGACCATTCTTTTTACCTTTTCATAAGCCTCTGATGCACCTCCCTCCTCTGAAAAGAGCCCAAAAACAGTAGGACCACTTCCTGTCATTAACGTCCCCGACGCCCCGGCAGAGCAAAGCATCTTTTCCATGACATTGATCTCGGGATACTCTTTCGAAACCACTTCCTCTAAGTCATTCCTGAGGAGGGGGAAAATGTCATTCTGGACCTTTATTAACTTATGAAGACTAAAACGAAAATGTCTTCTTGTCAATACGAAATTTTGATACGCCCAACGCGTAGAAACTTCAAAATTTGGGTAGATGAGAACGTACCATAAACGGGGGAGCTCTATCCTCCTCAGCCGTTCTCCAATGCCTGAGGCGATGGCAGCGCCTTCAAAAATGAAGAAAGGAACATCCGCCCCTATCTCTCTTCCTATGGCCATCAGTTCTCTCCTGGTCAGGTTGGCCTCCAGGAGCTGGTTCATTGCCTTCAGGGCAGTGGCTGCGTTACTGCTCCCTCCTCCCAGCCCCGCTCCCAGGGGGATCCGTTTTTCAATCTCTACAAGCACTCCTCCCTTATGTTCTGTTCTCTTCAGCATGGATTGAACCGCTTGGTAGACCAGATTCCTCTTTCCGGAAGGGAAATCCGGATGGTCTGTCTTAATGGAGATTCCCCTCCCCTTCTGCAAGGAGAACTGAAGGTGATCGTAAAGGCTAATCTTTTGGAGGATCGTCCTCAGCTCATGGTATCCATTTTCCCTTTTTTTCAGGATCTCGAGCCTCAGGTTAATCTTTGCAGGAGATTCTAAATGGAGAGTGTCTCTCACTTGGTCGATCCCACGCTGCGAAAAAGGTTTTATAGGGTTAAGGTTACCAACCCCGTTTGCCTGCCTGCTGCAGGCAGGGCTACCCTAACCCTTGAACCAAAATTTTTTCCCATCTATTCTTTTGAGGGAGGAAGGATCTTGAGTTCAATCGGCCCCACTCGGATCTCGATCCTCTTCGTCTCTCCATCTTGGGGAACGATGTAGATGATACTGCTCCATCCCTCTTTAATAAAGGTGAGCATCACGTTGTGCAGTTCAAAATTACTTACCAATCTCCATTGATACTTCGGCATCTGTTGTTTGAAGAAGCTGGACAGTTTCTCCATCTCGCCCCTTCCTTCGTAGATCAGAAGTCCGGTCCTTGTCGCCCTCGTTTCATAAAGGAAGGATTCTTTACGGTTGAGGTTCATTCCGGGTGGCAGAGGGATATCTTCAAATCGATAGGACGTCAAGACGGGTTGTTTCAATTGCGGTTCCCGTTCTCGAAGGGTACGGTATGGAAATAGATTGTGACACCCCAAAACCCATGAGCATAAGAGGATGATCACCAGTCCAAACCAAAATACTCTCTTCCACCTCGTTGTCTCCATTTTATTCCTCCAGACCGATTTTTTTATCCAGCACCTATACCGGATACCTCCCCTTTTGCTACGGGGGATGAACGGTTTTTAAAGAAATCCTTTCGGCAGGGTCGAATACCCTGTTGAAAGGTGCTGGATTTAACTATCATAGGGAAGGAAGCCTTTTTTTTCAAGAGATTTTTATCCAGCACCTTTCCCGAAAAATCCGCAGCTTGCAACGGAGAGTTTAACTTTTTCAGGGTTGAGGGAAGGTAGAGGGAGGGTTTGGTCTATGCTCTTTTCTGTACTAACAAACCTGTTTAGTTCCGCAGGCTAACACCTGTCCACCCTTGCTTCCGCTTCGGTAGATGGTAATGCCTTTGCATCGTTCTCGATAGGCCAATAAGAACGCTTCTCTGACCTCCTCTTTCGACGCATCTCGAGGGAAGTTGATTGTCTTAGATACGGCATTGTCCGTATATTCTTGAAAGGCAGCTTGAATCTTGATGTGCCATACCGGTGGAATCTCAAACGAAGTGACGAAAAGTTCTTTTATATGCTCGGGGACCTGCGAGATGTCTTGCAGACTGGCGCCCTCCGTAATCAACCGCATGACCTCTGGACTTAGAAATCCCTCCTTTTCTCCCAATTCCATAAAGAGGGGATCCGTTATTTGAAACTCCATTCCTTCTAAGGCTCTTCGAGTATATTGAATGGCAAAAAGCGGTTCGATCCCGCTTGAACAGTTGGCCAAGAGACTGAGCGTCCCTGTGGGAGCAATCGTCGTGACCGTGGCATTTCTCATTCTCATCGCTCCCGCCCTGTCATAGATAGAACCCTTGTAATTTGGAAAGGCGCCTCTCCCCTCAGCCAGCTCGATCGAACGTTCACGGGCCTGATATTGAATAAAACTCATGAGACCCCTTACCACTTCCAGGGCCTTTGGTGAATTGTAGGGAATCCCCAGTCGGATGAAGAAATGTGCGAGTCCCATCACGCCGAGGCCAATCTTGCGGTTCCCTTTAGCCATTTGGGCAATCTGGGGCAAAGGATATTGATTCACGTCAATAACATTATCCAAAAAGTGAACCGCATCCCTTACTGTCCTTCTCACCTTCTCAAAGTCGGCCTCCCATCCTCCATTCCTCTTTTTGAGCATGTGGGAGAGGTTGATCGATCCCAGAACGCAAGGTTCATGAGGAAGGAGCGGGACCTCGCCACAAGGGTTCGTGCTCTCCATCTCACCCAGTTCAGGGGTGGGGTTTGCCTCGTTAATCCGATCCAAAAAGAGAACTCCTGGATCTCCGGTTTGCCAGGCCGCGCTCACAATGGCTTCGAATACCTCTCTTGCCTTAAGACGCCTCACTTCCCTCTTCGTTCTTGGATTGATGAGACTATACTCATGATCCTTCTCCAGGGCCTCCATGAAGGCCTTCGTCATTCCCACGGACAAGTTGAAGTTCGACATTTCATCGGGCTTCTGTTTGATCGTGACGAATTCCATAATATCGGGATGATCGATCCTCAAAACCCCCATGTTGGCCCCTCTTCTCGTCCCCCCTTGTTTAATCACCTCTGTCGCCATATTGAAGACCCTCATGAAGGAGACAGGGCCACTCGCTATCCCGCCTGTGGATTGAACGGTATCAGCCTTTGGCCTGAGATGGCTGAAGGAGAAGCCGGTCCCACCGCCACTTTGATGGATGAGTGCTGTTTGCTTGACGGTTTCGAAGATCGAATCGAGGGAATCCTCAAGAGGAAGGACGAAACAGGCAGCCAATTGCTGCAGGTCCCTCCCTGCATTCATCAGGCAGGGCGAATTGGGAAGAAAATCTAAGGAGGCCATCATTCGAAAAAAGATATCTGAGAGTTCTTCAGGAGAGGTTCGGCTTCCATAGAAACGCTCTGCCTCGGCCACATTGCGGGCGACACGCCAGAACATCCCTTCAGGAGACTCAATGACCTTCCCTTGGTCATCCTTCTTAAGATACCTCTTTTCCAAAACTGTAATCGCGTTTGGCGTGAGACCAAGAACTTTCACCTTAGGCCTCGCTGAGAGGGCTGATCGGACAAGCCCCCTCCATCATATCTAAACAGTCTCCACGCTCTTTACCTCTGGAACCTGTTGCTTCAGAATTCTCTCCACCCCCATCTTTAAAGTCATTTGCGACATCGGGCAGCCGCCACAGGCACCAGTCAGCCTAACCTTCACCACTCCATCCGCCACATCGATCAATTCGATATCGCCTCCATCGGCTTGCAAGGCAGGCCGAATCTTTTCCAACGCCTTTTCCACGGTCTCTCTCATTCGGTTTTCACCCCCTCCCCTCACATTCCTCTTTTTTAGAACCATTTACCTATATTCATGATAACACATAACTTTCCCAATTAACAAACAATACTGATTTTATTGGCTCTTATAATCAACGATAGGATCGTTGAGATTTCATAGGAAGAGATAACAAAGTGAGGGACGCATGGGGACTATTGAGAAACCCATTCAGGAATTAAGTAGGAATCCTCGGATTTCAGTTTTTGTATGAACCTGCCAGAACCATCTGGATCGACCAGAAGATAGTCAATCGGAGGCTCTCGGTCCATATCCACAGCATAAGCGAAAACCTTCCCATTCCCGCTCACCCTCGCAACATGTCCTCCGCTCAATGTGAAGAACTTCTCCACGATCTTCTCAACACCATCCACATGCTGAATGGTGATGGAATAAGGCGTGAGTCCTCTCAGGTCAGGAACGGGCCACCCTTCTGGGTTGATCTCCTGAGCCATAGAAAAAATGGGAATGGCCAGAAATCCAAGGCAGGAAAGAAAAAAGAGAAGATGTTTTAACAAAGTCTCATCCCTTTTGACATTTGAACTTTGGATTTTGGAATTTACGTCTTTCCCTTTCCCTCCAAATACTTCTCAGCGGCAAAGGCAGCTGTTGCCCCTTCTCCAACGGCGGTAGCAATCTGCCGAAGTAACTTTTTCCGGCAATCGCCAGAAGCAAAGACACCTTGGACTGAGGTTTCGCATTTCTCATCTGTCATGATGTAACCTTCTTCATCCATTTTGACCAACCCCTTTAAAAATTGTGTCCGCGGCGTCAGCCCTACAAAAAGAAAGACCCCTTCAGCAGGGAACTCTTTTAATTCCCCAGTTTTCACGTTTTTTATCAGGACCGATTGAACAACCTGATCACCCTTGATCTCCTGTATCACAGAATTCCAGAGGAATTTGATCTTCGGGTTGGCAAAAGCTCTTTCCTGATAGATCTTTGTTGCGCGGAGCGCATCCCTTCGGTGAACGATGGTCAACCCTTTCACAAACTTGGTAAGGAAGATTGCCTCAGTGAGGGCAGAATCGCCTCCTCCTACCACAAAAATTTCGCTCTCCCTGAAGAAAGCCCCATCGCAGGTGGCGCAGTAGGAAACCCCTTTACCTGTAAACTCATTTTCTCCGGGTACGCCCAATTTCCGATATTCCGTTCCGGTACAGATGATGAGCGCTTCACAGAGGTAGCTTGCCTCACTGGTTCGCACTTGCTTCAAATCCCCTTCCAATGTCACCTCCACCACCTCATCATTCAGCGTTTCCAAACCAAACCGCTTCGCATGCTCTTCCATCAAACGGCTCAACTCATCGCCAGTAACCCCTTGTGGAAATCCAGGGTAGTTTTCGATCAGTTCGGTTGTCGTCATCTGTCCTCCAAAAAGGGCGTTTTGGATTAAGAGCGTACGGAGTCTGGCCCTGGACGTGTAAAGACCTGCAGTCAAACCGGCCGGTCCTCCACCGATAATGATGACGTCATAAATCCTCTTCTCATCCTTGCCCATTGATTCCTCCTTGCAAACTGTACCATTTTTGTATATGACAAATATGCATTTCTTGTCAACGCAAAAGAACGGTTCAATTTGAGAAAGATAGATGAAGAACTTATAATTTATAGCGAACGCTATAAATAAGTTGGCGCGCATAGGGTGTCATTGCGAACGAAGTGAAGCAATCTCATGGGATTGCCACGCCTGCGTGCCGAAACCGTGGAGCAAGTCAGGGATTAGATAAGTCACTTCGGCGTGCAGGCACGTCGCTTCGCT
>CAZFJD010000128.1:3154-9268 GCA_964518775.1 uncultured Syntrophaceae bacterium | reverse complement strand
CCTGTGATATGGGCGGCTTGCCCAATGTCTATACTGGATATCAGGCGGTGACCGACCAGGCTGTGCGGCAGAAATTCGAGGGTGTCTGGGGAGCCAAACTTTCAGACAAGATTGGGCTGACCGCCACCGAGATGTTCCCAGCTGTTCTCGATGGCAGGGTCAAGGCAATGGTCATCCTGGGTGAAAATCCTGTTCTAAGCGATGCAGATAGCCATCATGTGGAAAAGGCACTAAAGGCCCTCGATTTCCTCCTTGTCATCGATATCTTCAATACACCTACCTCTGATCTTGCCCATCTGGTCTTGCCCGGAGCATCCTTTGCAGAAAAAGAAGGAACCTTCACCAATACAGAGAGAAGGGTTCAGATGGTTCGAAAAGCGATTGATCCTCCTGGGGATGCAAAAGCCGACTGGCGAATCATTCAGGAACTTTCGAATCGTTTTGGGTACTCCATGGATTATGAATCTCCTCGTGCGGTCATGGAAGAGATTGCGAGGGTTACTCCCTCCTATGGCGGCATGACTTATGATCGACTTCAAGGGGATGGCTTACAATGGCCCTGTCCCAATACGGATCATCCGGGAACAAAATTCTTGCACCAGGGTCGATTTACAAGGGGAAAAGGACTGTTCAGTGCTATCGAATACAAACCGCCTGCGGAAGTCGCTGATGCGGAATATCCTTTCCAGCTCACCACAGGAAGGATTCATGTCCATTACCATACGGGCACGATGACAAGGAATTCTCCTTCGCTGGAGCGGGAGATCAATCAATGTTTCCTCGAAATGAATCCCGAAGATGCCCGAGAACTCGGAATACGTGATGGCGATAGAGTTCTCATCTCGTCGAGACGGGGTTCTGTCTCAACCAGAGTCAAATTGACAGAGGCAGAAGAGAGAAGAACAGTATTCATGCCCTTCCACTTCCTCGAAAGCAGGGCAAATATCCTGACCAACCCGACATTCGATCCCATTGCCAAGATACCAGAATTCAAAGTCTGCGCCGTAAAGATCGAAAAGGTAAGCGCAGAATCAGCCCCTTCATCTCTCTCTGCCCCGGCCCATTGAGGCAACTCAACGATCGAGAAAAGATCAATCGGGTGCGCAAGCGCTGGCGCCTTCTTTCTTCAATTAGACTAAGGGCTATTGGGGAGTTAATACCATTTTTGGGCCTTATGTTCCTTATTTCACTAATTCAATTTTTATTTTCGATTCTTTTCTCCTTTCAAAAAGAAATATTCAATAAATACAAAGTATTATGCATAAGTTAAAAAACCCATTCCAGTGGTAAAATTTTTCTTGACAAAAGGGAGGCAATTTTGTAGTTTGGTGCGACAACAAGAAACTTTTCACAAATTGGATCTAACAAGTTAAGAGGCGAAATCCCGAACACAGGACAGGGAGGAAGTATGCTGATTGAATACCTCGCCATCGGTATCTATATGGTCATCAATATCGTTTTTGCGGGCTTTGTTATCCTCGCCTCTCACCTCTTAGGCCAAAGAAAACCCACAGCAATTAAACAGGCACCCTTTGAGTGCGGAATGACGAGTGTTGGTTCGAGCTTTAAAAGGATACCCATCAAATATTACATCATCGCCATGCTTTTCCTCCTGTTCGATATCGAAGTGGTTTTCCTCTATCCATGGGCAGTAGTCTTCAAACAGTTCAAATTCTTTGCCTTCATTTCAATGGCAGTCTTCATTGGTATCTTGCTCGTTGCCTATATCTATATTTGGAAAAAAGGAGCATTGGAATGGGAATAGAAACATACGTTGAAAAAACCCCTTTTCTTCCTCTCCTCGATAAGTTGGTCAATTGGGGTCGGAAGTATTCGATCTGGCCCGTGACCTTTGGCTTGGCCTGATGCGCTCTGGAGATGATGGTTGCCAGTATGGCGACCTGGGACATTGCGCGATTTGGCTCAGAGGTCTTTAGACCCTCTCCTCGGCAAACAGACCTGATGATCGTTGCCGGGACCGTGACCAAGAAAATGGCCCCTATGGTCAAACGCATCTATGAGCAGATGCCGGAACCCAAATGGGTCATCGCTTACGGAGCTTGTGCGTGTTCAGGTGGCATCTTCAAAACTTATAATGTGGTCCAGGGAGTCGATCAAATGCTTCCGGTTGATTTCTATGTACCCGGTTGTCCGCCCAAACCCGAGGGACTCCTTGCTGCATTGGTCAAACTTCAGAAGAAGATTGAAAGAGAGACCCTCGCAGATCGAAAAGATGTTCGAGTCACTCTGTAACTGAAAGGATTGAACGGTATGTCTGAGATTCATCCCGCAGTAAAGAAGTTGGAAGAAAAATTTTCTTCTTCCGTCTCAGAGGTGACCACTTTTCGGGGAGAAGTCAATGTTACTGTGGGGAAGAAGGATATCTACGAGATTTGTAAATTTCTCTATTCCGAGCCTGATCTCCAGTACCATATGCTGACCGATCTCTGTGGTGTGGACCATTTTCCCCAAACCCCCCGCTTTGAAGTCGTCTATCTCCTTTACTCTTTCAAGAACAACCATCGATTGAGACTGAAGACGAAGGTCGGAGAGGGCGAGTCGGTTTTAAGTGTGGAATCGATCTGGAAAGCAGCTAACTGGTTAGAAAGGGAGGCTTATGACCTCTTCGGGATTCCCTATGATAACCATCCCGATTTGAGGAGGATTCTCCTTTGGGATGGTTATGAAGGCCATCCCCTGAGAAAGGATTTTCCGGTCGAGGGACTGGATTTTGATAAACCCTTTGTCCCAGAGGTCTGAAATGGCAGAGACACGATTGATGACGATCAACATGGGACCTCAACACCCGGCAACGCACGGGGTGTTAAGGCTCGTGTTGGAGCTGGATGGAGAGATCATCGTTAAGGCAATTCCCCATATCGGACATCTCCACAGGGGGGTTGAAAAACTGGCTGAAAGCAAGACCTATCATCAGGCGATTCCTCTTACCGATCGTCTGGACTATACCAATGCGATGGGAAATAACCTGGCTTATGTCTTGGCCGTTGAGAAACTCTTAGATATTAAGGTTCCAAAGAGAGCTCAATACCTGAGGGTCATGATGGCGGAGCTCCAGAGGATTGCCGCTCATCTCATCTGGTTAGGAACGCATGTCCTGGATATTGGGGCAACCACCCCTATCTTCTATACCTTCCGGGAAAGGGAGGATATCCTGAGAATCTTTGAGGAGGTGGCTGGAGGAAGGCTCACACCCACCTACTTAAGAATTGGCGGAGTTTCCAAGGATCTTCCTGAAGGGATCGAGGAGAAGATCAAGGCCTTTGTCCAGGCTTTTCCTGACCATGTGAAAGAGTATGAAACCCTTCTGACGAAGAATGTGATCTGGCTCAAGCGGACCAAAGAGGTTGGGATTATCTCCAAAGAGGATGCGATCAATTGGGGAGTCACCGGGCCGACCCTCCGTGGTTCTGGCGTGAAGTGGGATGTGAGAAAAGCTTTCCCCTATTCGAGTTACGAAGAGTTCGAATTCGATATCCCCACCGGTAAAATTGGGGATGTCTATGACCGATACTATGTCCGACTCAGGGAGATGGAGTGGTCAAATTCGATTGTGGAACAGGCACTCGAGCGACTGCCGAAGGGGCCCATTATTGCCAACGACCCACGAATCACTTTGCCACCGAAGGATGATGTTCTTCAGGATATTGCTTCGTTGATCCGACAATTCAAGATCGTTTCCGAGGGATTCGAGCCGCCCAAGGGCGAAGTCTATGCCAGTGTAGAGGCCTCCAAAGGGGAATTGGGCTTCTATATCATCAGCGATGGATCGAATCATCCATTCCGAGTGAGGATTCGACCACCTTCTTTTCTCAATCTGAGTGCCCTGCCCAAGATGATCGAAGGAAGTCTGATTGCAGATGTTGTTTCAGCGATCGGAAGCATCGATATTGTTCTGGGAGAAATAGATAGATAAAAGAAAATGTCAAATGTCAAAGTTCAAATGACAAATTAAATCCAAAGCTCAAATTTTGGTTTTGAATTTTGACATTCCTTTGACATTTGGATTTTGAAATTTGAACTTTCATTATTAAAAGAGGTTTTTATGACGGATATTCTTTTTAGCAGTTGGGGTGGAGTGGTTGTAGATAATCGAGGAAAGGCTGAAGGGGAGAGGCAGCCCATCCCCAATCTCAACCTTCCTTTAGAATTTGATAAGGATAAGAAGATCAAAGCCTTCTTCGGATGGGATGGGATTGCCATCAGGGACCCTCAGGTCAATGTCGTTGATTTAACCCGGGCCTACCTCGAAGCCGTGCAGAACGAATCCTGCGGTAAATGCACTCCCTGCCGGGTTGGAACACGAATCATGTCAACCATCATGAATCGAATCGCTGATGGCGGAGGCAAGACTGAGCACTTGGAACAACTGAAATACTTAGGGGCGATGATCCGGAAAAGTTCCAAATGTAACCTTGGGCAGACCGGGCCGAAGCCCGTATTGGATGCCTTGGATTATTTTGATGACGAGTTCTCCGGTGCGATTCAATTGCAGAAAAAGATTCCTCGTCAAGGATATAAAATGAAAGTGACGGCTCCTTGCGAAAGTGCCTGTCCTTCCCATCTTCCTATCACGCGCTATGTTGAATTGATCAAGGAAGGACGATTCTCCGAATCCTTGGCTGCTATCCGTGAGGCGACCTGCCTTGCTGGAGTTCTTGGAAGGATCTGCGTCAGGCCCTGCGAGGATAACTGCCGGCGGCAAAATGTGGATGAATGTATTTCCATTAAGTGGCTGAAACGATTTGTGGCTGATTACGAATTGGAGAAGAGAAGGGATCCTGGGCTCAAGAAAGAAGGGGCGCGGCCTGAAAAGGTGGCCATCATTGGGGCAGGACCTGCTGGTCTCTCCTGTGCCTATTACCTCGCACTCAAAGGTTATCCTATCACTATCTTCGAGAGGCTGGGAGAGCCAGGTGGAATGGCGGCTGTTGGTATTCCGGATTATCGGCTTCCAAGAGATATTCTAAGACGGGAAGCTGAGATTGTTCAGAGTTTAGGGGTTGAGATCAAGTATAACACCAAGGTGGGAAAGGATATCACGATCTCTCAAATGTTTGAACAGGGATACAAAGCCATCTTCATCGGTGTGGGTGCCCAGACGAATACACCTATGGGTGTGGAGGGAGAAGACAAAGGATATAAAGGATTTATTCCAGGAGTTTACTACCTCTTGGAGATCAATCTGGGAAGAGACCCATACCCAGAGGGAAAGAGGGTGGTGGTCGTTGGTGGTGGAAACGTGGCCATTGACTGCGTTCGCTCCTCTTTCCGCATTGGAAAATCAGATGTGAATCTGGTTTATCGCCGTACAAGGAAGGAGATGCCTGCTGACCGGGTGGAGATTCACGATGCAGAAGAGGAAGGTGTGCAGTTTCACTACCTGTGCAATCCTGTCCGGATCATCGAGAAAGAGGGAAAAGTCGTTGGGATGGAGTGTATCCGGATGGAATTAGGTGAGCCAGATGAGAGCGGAAGGCGTCGGCCTGTTCCGATCAAAGGTTCAGAATTCTTCATCGAGGCTGATATTGCTATACCTGCTATCGGCCAGGCCATTGATCTATCCTTCCTCGAAGAGAAGGATGGAGTGAAGACGACGAAACGTTCAACCGTTGCGATTCAAGAGGGAACGTTTCAGACCAGCCGGGAGGGGATCTTCTCCGCTGGAGATTGTGTCACCGGTCCAGATGTCCTTGTCCGCGCTGCAGGCCATGGGAAGAGGGTCGCTGAAAAGATCGACCTCTTCATCCGAGGGATGGAGGTGAAGGAATCGGAAGATGAACGCCTCGAAGCCATGATGGAGAAGATCAAGGTCTACAACAAGGAGGAGAAGATCGGAGTTTCAGGAGGACAGAAACGGGCGATGCTGGATATGCTTCCTCCTGATTCAAGGAGGTGGGTCTTCGATGAGGTGGAGGAAGGATTTTCGATTCCAGCAGCCCAAAAAGAGGCAGAACGCTGCCTCCGATGTATACGGGTAGGACTATTTGCAGTGTAAAGGGATTTATTAAATTGGAAGCACGAAATCCCTGCCTGCCAAAGAACTTGTTCGGCGGGCAGGCGAAATTCGAAACAAAGATGTTGAACCCTAAACTC
>CAZFJD010000128.1:0-3054 GCA_964518775.1 uncultured Syntrophaceae bacterium | reverse complement strand
AACCCTAAACTCTAAACAAACTCAAATGTGCAAAGCACAAAACTGAAGACCGTATGACTTAGAAAATATTCAGCTCAATTGTGAGAAGTTAAAATTACTTTTTGAGTTTTATATTTTGAATTTGTTTAGGATTTAGAGTTTAGTGTTTAGAGTTTGGCAACTTCGGATTTTCGAAGCTGGAGGCTGATACAAAGCATGATCAAACTGACGATCGATGGCAAAGAATTAACAGCAAAACCGGATCAGACGATCCTCGAAGTGGCGAGAGAGAATGGGATCTATATCCCCACCCTCTGTTATCACGAAAGATTGAGCCTGATCAAATCCTGCCGTATCTGTCTGGTCGATGTGGACGGCTGCGATATGCCCATGGCCTCCTGCGCCACGCCTGTAGTAGATGGAATGAAGATCCATACAAAGACCGAACGTGTGGACAAGATGAGGCTTGAGGCATTGAAGTTTTTGCTCGTCAACCACCCTCTCGACTGTCCGGTTTGTGATGCTGGAGGAGAATGTCAACTCCAGAACCGTGTTTATGAGTTCGGAATTCAAAAGAATGAGTTTCCTCCTGAGAAGGTGGAGAGGCCTCCGGCGGAATATGGGACCCCTCTCATTCGGCAATGGAAAGACCGTTGTGTGATGTGCCTCCGTTGTGTCCATGCCTGCATCGATGTTCCAGGGGCAAATGTGCTCGAAGTGGCAGACCATGGATTCCCCTCCTTCATCAGAGCGGCGCGAAAAGAAAACTGCATCTCCTGTGGAGAATGCCTCCACATGTGTCCAGTAGGGGCCTTAACTGAGAATTTGAGCTGGATCAAAGGAAGAACATGGCAGTTGGAGAGGACCCTCACGACTTGTACCTTCTGCGGATGTGGTTGTCAGTTAGAACTGAATACCCTTGGGAAGAAGAAGGTGGTCAAGGTGACCACCAAAGCTGAGGCAGGAGTCAATCACGGCAGCCTCTGTGTGAAAGGGAGGTTCGGTTACGACTTTGTCAATCATCCGGAGAGGCTTCGGAGACCTTTAGTGAAGAAGTCCGGGGTTTTTGTTGAGGTCTCTTGGGAAGAGGCCCTTGACCTGGTTGCAACAAGACTTCAAGAAGTGAAGGAAAAGTATGGCGGCCAGAGCATCGGAGGAATTTCCTCATCCAGGGCAACGAATGAAGAGAATTACCTCTTTCAGAAATGGATGAGAGCCTGCATTGGTACAAATAACATTGACAATGGAGCTCGACTCTCGGCTGGGTCTTCCTTCCGTGGAATGGTGGATTCCGTAGGATGGGGAGCCATGACCCATTCGATGGAAGATGTGGCAAAAAGTGATCTCATCCTTCTCATTGGCGCAGATGTCTATGATGATCACCTGATTTTCAGCAATAAGATGAGAGAGGCGATCCATGGTAATAATGCCAAGATCATTGTGGTCGATCCTCGAAAGACAAAATGGGAGAATTGGGCAGACCTCTGGTTAAGACCAACGCCGGGGACGGATATCGCTTGGATCAATGGTCTGATTCGTCTTCTCATTGAAAAAGGCGCTGCATCAACCGTAGAGGGTTTTGACAAGATCAAATCTTCTGTCGGAAAATTTACCTCCGAATTTGTCAAGGGAACCACAGGAATCTCTATCAATGACATCAAAGCACTGGTCCATTTATATATGACGGCAAAGAAGAGAGCTATTGTCTTCGGCTCAGGGGTGACCCAACATTTTAACGGAGCTGAGACAGTGAAAGCCCTATGCAATTTAGCTCTCCTCACCGGAGAGACAGGGAAAGACGGTGGAGGGATCTACCCCATGCTCACCCAGAATAATGCACAAGGTGCCTTTGACATGGGTTCCCTTTCTGAACTGCTTCCCGGCTATGTGAGGGTCAATGATGAGAAAGGCAGAAAACGTTTTGAAGGAGCCTGGGAGAGGGAGATTCCAGCACAACCTGGTCTGAACTACTTAGAGATGTTCGAAAAGATTTCAGAAGGAAAGATCAAGGCCCTTTATGTCTTTGGTGAAGATCCCTTCATCACCCTTCCCAATTTGGAGCGTCTAAAGAATGGACTTCACCACTTGGAATTCCTGGTCGTCCAGGATCTCTTCATGACTCATATTGGGGGTTATGCCCATGTGATTCTACCTGGAGCGAGTTTTGCAGAAAAGGATGGAACCTTCACCAATATGGAGCGAAGAGTCCAGAGGGTGAGAAAGGGAATTTCACCTTTAGGTGATTCCAGAGCGGACTGGAAAATTTTTTGCGATCTTTCAACAAAAATGGGTTACCCAATGAATTATCAAGATCCTTCGGAGATTATGGGAGAGATCGCAAGTGTCGTGCCTTTCTATTCTGGTGCCACCTATTACAATCTGGAGAAGGGCGGAATTCAATGGCCCTTAGGCAATGGGATCAAGAAGAGATTGAATCCGGTCGAATATCGAGAACCAATTGAAAAGCCAGATGGCCAGTATCCTCTTTGGATTATTCCCAGAGGATTTCACTATCATTACGGAATTGGGACGACAAATAAGAGAGCCGAAGGATTGGCCAAGGTCTTTCCTGATTCCTCCATTGAACTTCATCCAGAGGATGCGAGAAAGGCTGGGATCGTAGGAGGGGATAAGGTGAAGGTCATCTCGCCTCGGGGAGAGGTCGAAACCACTTGTAAGATCTCTGGAGATCTTCCAGAAGGAGTGGCCTACTTTGCCACGACCTTCTTTCCAGCTTTTGTGAATAATCTCCTGACCTCCGGCGAGCAACCCGAGTATAAAGTCTTTATCGGAAGGGTAGAGAAAAGGTAGCAGAGCTCTTAAAAAGTATAATAAGCTCTCTTGATCACACAGATTTTAAGAAGAGATTACAAAGATTTCTGAAATGTTCAGAAATCTTGTAGAGGAGAAGTAGGATGCAGCTGTTATTCCTTCTCATTGAGATCATTGTGAAGTGTGTTGTGGTTTTTGCCGGTCTGATGCTCGCCTTTTGCTACATGGTCTGGTTAGAGCGAAAGGTCTTAGGCCACATTCAGATTCGTTTTGGTCCTAATCGTTGCGGGCCATTTGGATTGC
>CAZFJD010000127.1:3503-9269 GCA_964518775.1 uncultured Syntrophaceae bacterium | reverse complement strand
GAGACGGTCAGTGGTGACCAGTATATGGTGAAATACCATATCTATAATCGACTCTTCACCTTTAGCGAGAAGATGGAGCCAATTCCCGACCTGGTTGTAAACGAATCGGTGAGCAAGGATGGTACCGCCTGGACCTTCGATATCCGTCCCGGGGTTAAGTTCCATGACGGAACACCCCTTAGCGCCGAAGCCATCAAATACACGATCGAACGGTTACTCAAAGGGACAGGGAATCAGAGGGCCTTGTACACAATGATCAAGGAGGTTCAGGTCAAGAGCGATACCCGGCTGGTGATCGTCACAAATGGGTCGTTCCCCGCCCTTCGAAACAACTTCGCCCATCCGGATGCTGGGATCGTATCGCCTGCGGCAGATCAGAAGCTCGGAAAACTCTTTGGCAAGCAGCCCGTGGGTGCTGGCCCTTACAAGTTTGGCGAATGGCTCACAGGAGATCACCTCACACTGATCCGAAACGACCAGTACTATGGGTCGAAGCCTTTCTATGAACGGATCGAATTCAAATTCGTCACCGATGCAACGACCCGAACCCTCATGATCGACACAGGTCAAAGCGATGTGGCATTGCGTGTGCCTCCTAATGATCTTCCTCGGCTGAGGTCAAACCCTTCTGTGAAGATCGATCAAGTCCTGGGCCGCAACATCTATTTTGCTTTGAATCAGACCAAGCCTCCCTTCAACGATGTCAGGGTCCGAAAAGCCGTGAATTATGCCGTCGATAAGCAAGCGATCATCGATCGCATCCTATTTGGCGCTGCAAAACCTTCCTATTCTCTGGTCGAAGCAGTCCAAGGTACGATCAACGCCGGTTTCTATGCCTACGACCCAGACAGGGCCAAATCGTTGATACGGGAAGCAGGCGCCGCAGGGGCAAAGGTTGTCCTGCTCTCGCCCACCACGCGCTATCTCCTAGATGCTGAAGTTTCGCAAGCGGTTGCGGGCTACCTCCGACAGGTGGGCCTCGACGTTGAGATCCGGGCGATAGGCGACTGGCCCTCCTTCATCGATACGGTTCGTCGCGGGGAGTTCCATATGCATATGCTGGGCTGGGGCGGTTCGACTGGCGATCCGGATAATGCCTTTCGCATTCAGCTCCACAGCAACAATGCTGGAAAACTATGGAATGCGGGAAGTTACCGCAATCCCAAGGTGGACCATCTGATCGAAGAAGGTTCAAAGGAATTTGACCTGGCCAAGCGGGCTAAGATTTATGCAGACATCCAAAAGATCGTATGGGATGATGCGCCTTGGCTCTTCCTTCACCGGCTCACCATCTTTATTGCTCACAAATCTGCTATCCAGGGGATTAAGACACTCCCCGGCACAGAAATGCCTTACTTTTGGCTCGCAAACCAATAATGAAGGGGGCCGGCGGGGTTGCTTCTCCGTTCGGCCCTTTTTTCTTAGAGGGAGGAGTCGGCATGGAGGAGATGATGATCCAGCCCCTTAGTTCGGCGGAGTTCTTATCTCGACAGCAGTTATGCCGTCAGAAGGCAGGAGATCGGGGATTTGACGGGCTGATGGTGATCGGAGGCCCCCTGCTACCGACCGTGTTTTAAAGGAAGGTGAGATGGTCTGCCTCGATTACATCGGAGCGGTCAACGGATACCAGTTTGACATCTTGCGTGCAAGGGCAGTAGGGGAACCAGACCCAACGGTCCAGCAGATGATTAAAATAGCCTACGAGGCTACGATGGCTTCCTTTCGGGTAGGCAGGCCCGGGATGCCGGTACGAGAAGTTGTCAAAACAGCAGATCAAATAATCGGGAAGGGCGGTTTCTTACAGCACCGTGCCAAGTTTACCGGTCACGGCATAGGACTCGACACAGTGGAAGCGCCCTTCCTTATGGAAGACAGTGATGAACTCTTACAGCCCGGCGATGTCATCTGCCTTGAGCCAGGTATTCTGATTCGCGACGTGGCTGGGGCAAGGTTTGAATACGAAGCAGTTATTACGGATAAGGGTTGTGAGTTCCTCGTCCCGCCTACAAACCCGGAGACCCCAGATTAGCCCTTCTCCCATTCGACCCAGTTTCGCAAAGCAGGATAGCCTTCGATCTGAACCTCTACGACATCGCCTTCCTTTAGGAATTCCGGTGGCTTCTTAATGATGCCGATGCCGAGGGAGGTCCCTGTTGTGATCACGTCCCCCGGGTTCAGTGTGATCCTGTCGGATATATATTCTATGACCTCAGCTACTTTATGCACCATGTCATCCGTGGAGAAACGCTGCTTCTCAGCCCCATTGACTCGGCAGAGGATCGTCAGCTTCTGTGGGTCGGGGATATCTCTTGCAGGGATCAATGTTGGCCCCATGGGTCCGAAGGTGTCCACCGCCTTTAGAGGAATGACGATGCTGCCAGCTTCGCGTGGTCGCGGAATGATTTTGGCCGTCACATCATTTACGGCTGTATAACCACCGACGTAGCTCAGTGCATTCTTCGCTTTAACTCGCCGGGCTGTGCGGCCGATCACAACCCCTAACTCTGCCTCATAATCGATCTTATCAATGGAGCGAGGAACCCGTATCGGCCGGTTATGGCCTGTTGCACACCCGGGCAACTTCGCAAATAGCTCCGGCTGTTTGTTGAAAGGAAGTCCCTCATGGGTGGTGAGTTGCTTGTAGTTATAACCAAGGCCGAGGAAGACCGAGGGGATGGTCGGGGGAAGGAATGTGACTTTGTCCGCCTCCTGCCACATCCCAGCGCTCAGGGCTTGGCTTGCAAGCATCTCCGCACGATCGAGTCCATGTTCACCGGCCTTGAGAAAGCTGATGAGGTTATCGAAGATGGGATCAGATCTTCCTGCTGTCAGCACCTCTGCAGCCTGTAGATCGACAACTTTCCCATCAACATAAGCTGCGACATGACAGTCACCGGATTGAAGATAGATGGAAGCGAGCTGCATATGAACTCTCCTTTCGGGCAAGTGGTAGCCGGTCGATAGGCTACTATCGCCTCTTCATAGATTTTGGGAATCACACTGTTGTCGTTTGACTAACCCGGCTCTCCCAAAAAACGACCTTCCGCTGGATGAACCTCACTAACTCGCTACCAATCACGCCAATGAGAGCGAGCGTCACCAGCACGGCGAAGGTCCCGGCCACATCGAGGTTTGAAGATGAGGCTTGAATCAAGACACCTAATCCCCTTTGCGAAGCTACGAATTCCGATACGACCGTGCCGATGAGGCCAAACACGACGGCGATTTGAAGGCCTCCGAAGATATAGCCCGAGGCGGATGGTAATTCCACTTGAAAAAAGATATCCAGCCGTGAAGCGGAAAAGACCCTGAGTAGGTCGATGAGGTTCGGATCGGTGCTGCGGATGCCAATAATCGTGTTGATGAACACGGGAAAGAAGCAGATCAACGCAACCATAACGATCTTCGAAGTAATTCCAAAGCCAAACCACAAAATGATCAATGGTGCGAGGGCCACTTTTGGCATGGATTGAAAACCAACCACGTATGGGTAGACAAATTTTTCGAAGGTCTTGGAACCGGCGACCAAGACCCCCAAAACAAAGGCAGATCCGCAACCGACGATATAGCCGTAGAGTGTTGCCTGAAGGCTGGCATAGAGGTGGGGCCAGTAGAGGCCTTCAACAAATCCGATCTTTAATGCCTTGAGCACGCCAGCCGGGGTTGGAAGGATATAGTTCGGGATGTGAAACCAAGAGAGAGAGAAGACCCAGAGCAAAACTAAGACGACGAACGTGATCAGGGGATTTATGATGTTTTTCAGCATCTTTTCTCCTCAATACTACCAAAGACGTTTCGCAACCTGTTGCAAAGTTCAGAGAATACTTTGTCGGCCATGGTATCAATTCCGCGGGGCCTCGGCAGATCGACCGTCACTTCTTCCATGACCCTCCCGGGTCGGGCCGAGAGGATGATGACACGGTCTGATAAAAAAACCGCCTCCGGAATGCTATGGGTGATAAAGATGATCGACTTGCGGGTCGCCATCCAGATACGTTGAAGCTCCATAGCCATATACTCACGTGTCATGGCATCAAGGGCTCCAAAAGGTTCGTCCATGAAAATCACCCGCGGATCGTGTATTAGACCCCGTGCCAGACCGACCCGCTGCTGCATGCCCCCGGAAAGCTCAGAAGGATAATTCTCTGCAAACTCCTTTAACCCCGTCAGTTGGAGTAACTCCGTCGCTTTCGTCCGAGACTTATTCTTATCAATTCCAAGCACTCGGGCAGGTAAGAGGACATTATCCAGCACTGTCTTCCACTGCAGTAGCGTTGGCTCTTGAAACACAACGCCTACATCACGGCGCGGCCCTTCGATGGCGGTGCCATCGAGGGTGATGCGACCAGAAGTAGGGCGCAAGAGCCCACAAGCTAACTTGAGAAAGGTCGTTTTGCCACAGCCTGAGGGCCCTAAGATGGACACAAACTCTCCCACGCTGATGCGGACAGAAAACTCCTTGAGGGCCACAATGGGTTCTTTCGTTCCCTTGTAAATGACCGAGATGTTGTCCGCAACCATCAGGTCATTTCTAATTGAATACACTCGATCCCCCTCTACTTCAGAGCCCTCGCAGCTCGAAGGACCACCTCGGTATCAAAGACATTGAACTCCGAAACGAACTCATTTGTATAGAGCGTATCGACCGGGACGTCCGGAGTGGAAATCTGCCCGCCCGCATGCATAGCCTCCACATAGTTCTTCCACATTTGGGGAGGAAACTCACCGAACCTCCGTTGGGCGCCGGCAGGAAAAGAGAGCATCCTTTTCAAGCGCACGCGCAAGGTCTTGACAGCATGTTCGACTTTCTCTTCCTCGGTGCCCTGTGTTGGTTTCAGCTCTGGATAGTACTTCCAAAACATCTTCACGGCTCCAGCCGTGTTGACATCGCTGGCAATTGTGCCCTTAGCAATTGCCCGTCCGAAGCGGGTCAGAATCTTCTCTTGAGTCTTTATCGTCTCCTCATGGGCGATCAGACTGTTACTGCCCAAACTGTCATACTTCTCCTTGATCGGCAGCCTTCGAATCTTCGTACCCAAAGATTCGAGTTCCGCGTGCGGAACGTCAAATAAGTACAACGCACCGATTCGTCCAGAAATCAACGCCTGATATGCACTAGCTCCCTGGCCAACGGCAATCAATTCCACATCCTTTCCCACCTCCAAACCCTCTTCCTTAAACATGGCCTTTGCGATCGGGATGCTCCCCCACGTCAAACCACCCACGCCCATTATCTTTCCCTTTAGATCTGACAACTGCTTGACCGGACTGCTGTCGAGGACCACAACTTCATAAATAGAGGTACGGGTCATATTGTAGAAGAATTTAAGGGGCATGTAGTCGCGGCCAGGCTGACGCGCGACGATCATGACATCGAGGGTGGGAAATCCAATTGCAATGTTCTTGTTGACGATCTGGGGAATCAGTACACCGGAGCCACCCTTAAAAGGAATAACCTCTACGTCCAAACCTTCCTCTTTAAAGAATCCCATTCCGATTGCCATTGTAAGCGGAGCGCTGGTGAGGCTAATGGCAGAACCGGTGCCGAACTTTATCTTCTCCTGGGTCTCTGATGTTTGAGCCCCTGCGAGTAACACTGTTACAATAAAAAATCCAATTAGTGCAAGATGAAATTTTTTTGCCATAGTCCACCTCCTATAGAATGATGCTATTGCCACATTTGGATCGAAAAGATTCTGTAATTTCCCCAATGTCCTGAATCGCCTCTAAGTTCATGAGCATGTCGATCAGTCGATCTGTCTCCTC
>CAZFJD010000127.1:0-3403 GCA_964518775.1 uncultured Syntrophaceae bacterium | reverse complement strand
GCCTGAGCGCTAAATGCTTCCAAAGATAACTTTCCATAGACAACCATGGCCGCAACAGTGTATTGGAGGCTGAATTGAGCTGAAATAATAGGATTCTCACCTGGACGAAATGGATGGCCAACAAGATCGTAAGCCACACTGGGCACAGTAACTCTCATCATCGAGATGTCCTCTCTTCTAATCCCATGCTCCTTGATTAGTAATCCTACCGCTTCGATTGGTCCATGTGTTGCCCGACAGCAGGGAAAGGGTTTTACGCTGAGATTATCGACCTCATACCGATCCCCCAAATCTTCCAGCAGTACATCCTTTTTATATTCGCCCGACTTATACAAGTTAAAGAAACCGAACTTTCCCTCAAAGACATTTTGAACGCCGGTCACTCCACGGTGAGCGAGGAGTCCAGAGAGTACTCCAGCCTTTGAAGCAAATCCTGATTGCATATGTTTCGAAAGGGGCGTGTCAAGGGCGGTCTGAGTAGTGCCAGCAGCCTGACTTAAAACAATTCCCAAGGCATGACGAACTTTGTCTTCAGGGAGTCCTAATATCTTTGCTGCTGCGGCTGCGGCACCAAAGCAGCCATAAACAGAAGTGCTGGTCCAGCCAATCTTCTCCTTACAAGCCAGGCCCAGACGACATGCCAAATCTATCCCCAACGCAACGGCAGCTATAAACTGGCGGCCTGTGGCACCTCTCGCCTCTCCTAAAGAGAGCGCCGCAGGTAACACACAAGAAGCGGTATGGGCACCTGAGAAATCGTGAGTTTCATCAAAATCCAAGGCTTGAACCATTGTTCCGTTCACCAAAGCGGCCATTGGCGAAGGGACCTTCGAACTGTGTCCGATGATGGTGCTTTCCGGTCGCCCGTCCCAAACTCGGACCATCTCTATCAATATGGTGCACTCTTCCGCGGAACGTCCTGCCAAGGCTACTCCGAAAGAATCGAGGATGATGCGTTTGGCGGTGTGGATGGTCTTCCCTGGTAGGCCGTCGAACTGCTTTTCGTATATATTCTTCGCAAAAGCGAAAACTGGATCCATACCGGTAAGTTATTCCAATTAAAAACTATCCTTTATTGATTGTCAAGCAAGAATCGCGGCTTGCCCACCCCTTCACGGAACCTACAATACAGGGTCAAAACCAATTGGAACACCTCTTTTTCCTCGATGCCGAAACTTCCTTCCATCGGCCAATACCGAATTATCGTTGCCTGACCCCAGAGGCATTTCTCTCCGTCAAGAGGGGGAAGGAATGGGAGAAGAAATTTCAATGATTGGTTAGTAATTCAGGATGGTTTTTTCGAAGCCATTTTTCAACATCCTCGCGCAAACTCTTTGCTAGGTTGAACATCTCATTCGTTTCCAAATCAGATATCGCCCCTGCCCGTTTGTAACCGCCGATGTGTCTCTTCTTCCGAAATCGATCGAATTGTTCCACGAGTTTGGAGTCAGCCCCAATCGTAAATGCGAGGGATTGGATTATCCTATAATGGTGTGCTTCTCGTGCTGTCCTGAAGCCTGAAGCAGCCAGTGCCGCATTGGCTGATTGAAGTGCGGCGTTATAGGCGATACTGAATTGCCAATCAGCACCAAGACCGGGAGTCTGGCATACGAGAAGATCACGGTCGGCTAATCCAAGCAACTCTCCAATTTCTTGAGGGCCTGTCCGATGTTCAACCAGCCAACCGTTTTTTACCCAATCTTGCAAGCTCACTTTCATCGCCGATGAAGAATATCTTCTTACCCGCCAATACGGTCTTCAGGAAATGGTCACTTGATTTCAGTTTAGATTGAAATTCATCCGGAGGGAAAACCGCAGGGTTTATCTCACGGCCGAGTTTCTCCTGGGCTTGACTGAGCACTGAGGAAACTTCTGCAAAGGTTATATCTCCTACTACCAAAATATCAAGATCGCTGCTTTGATGTTCTTCGCCCTTTGCAAAGGATCCATAAATGAAGGCAATTTTGATGCGATTGGCTAATAGGGCAAACGCGGCCTTTAATACATCTGCCGCACCAGCCGTTTTGATGATTAAACTTTTAATTTCCTCAAAGATCGGACATTCCGTGTTTGCCTGAAAGTAGACATGTCGGCCTCGCACCATACGTTTGATAATCCCAACTCGAGAAAGCTGCTCCACCTCTCTTTGTGCGGCCCCTAATCCTGCGCCCACTGCATTAACAATCTCCCTCAGATAGAATGCCTCTTCGGTATGGGTAAAGAGCAAAGATAAGATGGCGCGCCGGGTTTTCCCAAATAAAACGGACGATAAATTTTTACTTTCAGCTTTTGTACCCATATCGATTACGATTGTACCCTTTTTAGTTACAGCTTTCAAGATCCTTTTCCTTTCCATCAGCAAAGCGCGCTTTTCGCACTTCCACCCAATTACTCGAAGGCTCCCAAAGCAATACACGATCAAACATATATTGAATACTTTTTGCATAACAGGGCCAACTTTCTTATGGATGCCACTTTTCGGACCTTACTTTGCTTCGCCTTTCAAATACATCTGGACAAAATCTCTTGGTTTTATAATCTGGATTCCCTGATATTCAGACAATTTGAGCAAATGTTTATTTCCACTAATGATATGTGAGGCTTCTCCTGCTACAGCAGCTTCCAAAAATTTATCGTCAGAAGGATCATCGTGTATGATCGGGGGAAGAGTTGGCGCGAGGACAATTTCGGAGTGAATGAATAATAAATCTAAAAAAGGTTTTAAATCAATATTCTGAAAATGCGAAGCTAACTCCACACCAACGCGATGGTATTCTTCTAAAATGGGTGGGGATACCAGAAGTTGCACTTTACCATCACGCCAGGCCTCAAGAATTTGATGAGGAGGTCCAATAAAGAATATTCCTGATACAAAAACGTTGGTATCGAGAACAACTCTCACTTGCTGCCTCTAACTTTAGCGATGGCAGCAACCACATCTGATCTTTTTAAGCCCGATTTGCGGGCTTGCCTTTTAGCCTGAGTAATCAAATCATCAAACATCTTCATGGATGGTGCTGAAATAGCTTTAAGGATCACGACATCTCGGTCACCAACAACGACGAACTGCGTCCCTGATTCGAGGCCCAACCGTTCACGGATCTCTTCAGGGATAACAACCTGACCCTTTGAAGACATTCGAGTGGTTGCAAGTGTTGCCATAACGCCCCTCCTTTCTTACTGGTAAGATTATAGAGGATTTCTCCAGAATGATCAAGGGGATTATAAAACTCGATGTCAAGAATTTGACTGAAAAATCAGTCAGAGGGTTTGGAAACATTGGGCTTTGAATCTTGAGCTTTCAGCTTTGAGTTTTACGCCATGCGCTTTGCTTCAGGGCAGGACCACCTTTTGGTGAGTAGACCGGGTTTTCCGAGTGGTACAGGTTGATGTTTGTCTTCTC
>CAZFJD010000126.1:0-9289 GCA_964518775.1 uncultured Syntrophaceae bacterium | reverse complement strand
CCTGCCCTTCACCTACCATTAATTTGGCATCGGCATGGTCGATAATATATTGAACCTCATCGATGAGAGAATCTTGGAATAACCAGACCCCCACAGCACCGACACACATGGCCGCCATCTCTGCCCATAAGGCCTCGGGACGGTTGTCGCCGATCATTGCCACCTTGTCCCCTCTCTCTAAACCTAATGAGGCCATTCCCAAAGCGATCTTCTTTACATTTTCATAATATTCCTTCCAGGTGAGGGGAATCCAGATTCCAAACTCCTTTTCCCGCATGGCCACCTTTTTGTCCCAATATTTCTTAGCAGATTGCAGCCAGAGTTTGGGAATCGTTAGATCTTTCGTGATCCCAATTTCTTTCCAACTATCTGCGTGTGACATAGAGTTCCTCCGCTTCACCGAGATAAGCTTTAATTACCTGGGGATTGTTTTGAACTTCAGGAGGGGTACCTTCTGCGATTTTTTCGCCGAAGTTAAGCGCCATCACCCGATGCGAGATGTCCATCACCACTCCCATATCGTGTTCAACGAGAATACAAGTGGTCTGCCATCGCTCCTCCTCGTTGACATCCAAAATAAATCGTGCCATATCCTCCACTTCTTCCAAATTTAAACCTGCCAAAGGTTCATCCAACAGAATAATCTTTGGATTGAGTGCTAAGGCCCTTGCCAGTTCAACTCGCTTTTGAAGTCCATAGGGAAGCATTCCCACAACCTTATCCCGGATATGTTCAATCTCAAGAAGATCGATGATCTCCCTTTCGATAAAGTCCCTGTGTTCAATCTCTTCGCGGGCCGTCTTTCCAAAATAGATGGAGCTGCTGACCAATCCTGATTTGAGATGGATATGGCGGCCGAGTCGGATATTGTCGAGGACAGTCGTTCCTTTGAAGAGTTCGATCTTCTGAAACGTTCGAGAAATCCCCATTTTCGCTCTCCGATAGGGCTTCAATTTAGAGATCTCTTTCCCTTCAAAAAAGATCTGGCCTTTCTGAGGATGGTAAAGACCATTGATACAGTTTAGAAGAACCGTTTTGCCTGCACCATTGGGCCCGATGATGGAAAAGATCTCACCTTTCTTCGCCTCAAAACTAACACCCATTAACGCCTGGACACCCCCGAAAGCCATATGGAGATTGTCCACTTTAAGTTGCACTTCGTTGGTGACAGCCATCATGAACTCCTTTCACCCATTCTTTAGCTGGTGTTTTGACGGAGAACAAAGATTCTTTCTTGGAACCACCGACCTGCAGACTGCGACCCTTTTCCCTGTTTTCAGCTGAATCTGATTACGTTACTGAAAAACCCCACCCTGATCTCAGGCGATCAAAATTTTAGCTAAAAGCGAGGAATGAGCAATAAGACGAGAAAAGCAACACTAAAATTCTTAACCTGATTAACAGAAGTTCAATTTTTTGTCAAGAAAAAAAGATTCCAGTTTACGTAAAATGCAGAAGAACCACTATCGATGTAGAATTCTCCTCTAAGTTTAAACAGTTACTAAATTCAAAACCCATTCAATCCTTGAGACAATTCGGAGACTTTCTTAATGGTCCCCCGAGGTTCTCGTAATGACGGACTTCCTTCTTATGAATTTTTCTCCGTTGTTTTGTAATGCCTCACAGAAGCGTGGGTGAAGTCCGCCGATCTGGAAGGAATGCCTTCCTGCCTTGCCGGCAGGCAGGCGAAAATCTTATCAAGCGGATGGCCTAAATTTTTAAAGGTATGGGTAATATTCACTATCAGTAGTACGGTCCTTGCATTGCTGGTTCGGTTTTTTTAGTTTAGGGACGAGCTGAGGTTACCGCTATAAAATTTTCTCTGACATCCCTACCAGATCTCTTTAGGTTCCCACGGAGGAGTGAGGCATGACGTTGTTTTGGAATTTGGTATTGATCCGATCTCTCAGATTTGACCCATTCGGCGGCGCCAAGCCCTGCCCTTCAGGGCTCGGTGTAAAGCGCCGCTCAGAGCTTGCCCTGAGCCCTCGGCCTGAGACTTCGGCGAGCTCAGTCGAGTCGCTCGGGCCGAAGGCAAACCCCAGCATTTATGCTGGGGAGTCGAGGGGTTGACTTAGGTTTTTCACTCATGGTATAAACCTAACCGTCTTAATTAAGAGGAAGGAAAAAAAGGAGGTAGAGTCCTATGAGGAAAACAAGGCGTGAATTCTTAAAGACGGTAGGGGTGAGTGCCATTGGCGTTGGAGGTCTAATGATAGGATGGGATGAGAGTCATGGTCAGGGCAAACCCGTCTTAGTGGGAGCACCTGTTCCCCGGGCAAGCGCCTATGGTCAGAATGGAGAGAGAGGCATGATCTTGGCAGCAGAAGAAATCAATGCTGCGGGCGGTGTGAAAGTGGGAAGTACCAAGAGGCCTTTAAAACTCGAAATTATCGACACCCGTGATGAGGAGCCGGGGGTTCCGACCAGCGAAGTGCTTCTTGCTATTGAGAAACTGATCCTCCAAAAGAAGTCCGATATGATCGTTGGCGGACCCTGTATGTCAGAGTGTGGCCTTGCAGCCATCGATCTCTATGCGAAATATAAGATCCTTGATGTCGTTTCTATTGGTTGTTATACACCGGCTTGGGATAAAAAGGTGGGCTCAGATCTAAATAAGTATAAATATTCTTTCAGAGAAAGTGGGAGTGTCGCCTGGTATATTAAGGAAGGGGTTGACTTGCTCCGACAGATCAAAGAGAAGTTCGGTTTCACAAAGATGTTTATCTCCATTGATGATAGCGCCATGTGCCGTGCAGCTGCCGAGATCGTGAAGAATTTGGCTGTAAAGGATGGCTGGGAGATCGTAGGCTTTGATAAGCATCCCATTGCTTCTACGGATTACTCGGTAGCCTTGGCAGATTGCAAGAAATCAGGTGCTCAAGTTTTATTCATATGGGCTTATTCACCTGAAACATCGATCATGCTGAGGCAATGGGCGGATATGGAAATTCCGGCTCTTCCTATTGGTTTCATCGGTGCGGCAGAAGATCCTGGATTCTGGGAAGCCACGAAAGGAAAGGGAGCCTACACCATTGTGACCCTTTCAGAAACGGGATGCACCCCTTCCAACGTGACCCCATTGACGATGAAATACTATAATGCATTTCAGAAAAGATGGGGGGTTCCACCGCGGAGCACAGGATGTGTGAGCGCCTATGAGGCTCTTTATGTATTAAAGGATGCGATTGAACGTGCAGGGTCAACTGAGACGGATGCGCTCATTCCGGCCTTAGAAAAAACGAATCTACCTGCTGTCCGCGGAACGATCCGATTCGACCAAAACCACCAAATCGTTTACGGTTATGATCCAAAGACAAGTGTATTGGGTAATTGGGTACAATGGCAGGATCGTCAGAGGATAACCATCTATCCGCAGGCAGCAGCAACGGGCTCAATCAAGATGCCGCCTTGGCTGAAACGATAATGACGTTCGAGGTTTGAGGTGGGAGGTTAGAGGCAAATGCCTGTCCTTCAACCTCAAGCCCCAGACCCGTAAACTCCAAATCGCAAGTGACAGACCACAAAGAATCCCATGAACCTCCTCATTTATGGAACGGTCAATAGCGTCACTTTCGCCCTCATTGCAGTTGGTTTTACGCTCGTCTATGGCGTGAGCCGATTGCCTAATTTTGCGCACGGTGCTCTCTATGTCTTGGTAGGCTTTCTCACCTGGAGTTTTATCAACGATTTAAAATTATTCTATCCATTGGCCATCCTCATCTCGTTGGGGATCTCGGCCATTTTGGGGGCGTTGATCTACCGCCTTGTTTTGATCAGGTTGAGAGGAATGGCGACTTCAGAAATCATCGCCTCCTTCGCTGTTGGACTCATTATATTGGAAGGATTGCGCTTGCAGGGCATCGGTGGATTCAAAGGATTCATCGGTCCCTTCTATGTCTTGCCTTCCTTTGTCGATGCCAAGGTGAGGATTGTGGGTGTGCTCGTTGATGCTCAGCGGCTCATTGTGATGTTGGGAGGATTGGCGGTGGTGGCTGCATTGTGGCTTTTCACCCACCATACCAAGACGGGTTTATCCCTTCGGGCGATCGCTCAAGATGAACAGGCTGCGATGATGCTCGGGATTGATTCAGATCGAGCCGCAGTGATCTCCCTCTCCATTGGGTCAGCCTTAGCTGGCTTAGCAGCCGTGATTATCCTTCCTTTAGGGAATGTGACCGCTGAAGCAGGATATCGGGTCTTAATCAATGCCCTTGCCGTATGTATCATCGGAGGGCTGGGCAGCTGGGCGGGTGCAGTATTGGCATCCTTTGTACTCGGTTTTGCAATGATTATCAGCACTGCCCTCTTTGGAGCAGTTTGGGAATCGGTCGTCTTAGTGGGAGCTATCATTCTGATATTGATCTTCAGGCCCTCAGGGCTTTTGGGAAAACAGAAGGAACTTGAGGAAAGAGTCTAACCAATAATCAAATCCAAATGTCAAATCTCAAAGTTCAAATGAAGTTCAAAGCTCAAATTTCCAAATACTGATGGGGACAGTTTAAGGATTTGACATTCAGTCATTTGTCATTGATTTGAAATTTGGATTTTGTCATTTGGATTTACGCCTCGGGCTCGGATTTATAACTCCATGCTGTCACTTGGAAAAGAATTGAAAACGGTAGAGCGACGCAAAGAAAGGCTGGATAGGGGGATCAAGGTCCGAACCGAAGGCTTATACGCTCTCTCCTCTTGGAGAGAGATGGGTTATCTCCTTGTGCCAAGGCTCGTTCTTATTTTTGGTCTTCTTTTGTCTCCATTTTTTTTGGACATGTACTGGCAAAGGGTTCTTTGTCAAGCCGGCATCTACGCGCTGCTGGCCTTGGGCTTTGACTTCCTGGCTGAATATGTGGGCTTGGTTTCTTTGGGGGGTGCTTTTTTTATTGGATCTGGCGCATACATTTCAGGGCTTTTAAATGCAAAAATGGCTTGGTCACCGTTTCTCACCATGCCAATCGCCACATTGGTTGGTGCGACCATCAGCACCTTAATTCTTTTACCCTGCCTCCGTCTCAGAGGAATTTATTTTGCCATCACCAGCTTCATGTTCCCACTGTTAACGGTATATATTATCATCGCTTTAAACATCTTCGGCGGTACAGAAGGGATCACCGCTCTTGCGACCTTCCCCAACATCTGGGTCGACCAGTATCTCATCTTAGGAATTGTGATTATTGCTCTTTTTGCCATTAGAAGATTGGTGACCGAAGACATCGGATTGATCTTGCGGTCCATCAAAGACAATGACCAGGCAGTTAAGGCCTCTGGGATCAGCATCACTTCTTATAAGACGAAGGCGGTCTTCATTGCGGCCTTGATGGGGTGTTTTGGCGGGGCTTATCTCAGCCACCTGTATGGATGGATCGGCATCTCACAGTTTGCTCTGGATTTTTCCATCCTTCCCATCTCTGCAACGGTCATGGGCGGAATGGGGACATTGGTGGGGCCTGTCATAGGAGCTTTCATATTAACGCCTCTGTCTGAAGCCTTGCGTGGCTTTGGTCAACTCCGGGTAGTTGTCTATTGTCTTATTCTCATTGGCTTCATCGTCTACAAACCCGAAGGCCTGATGAATTATCTTCAACGAAAATATCATCAATTTGAGCACTGGGAAGAAGTATAAGGATGAACGAAAGGATGTTTCTGAAGGTCCAAGAAGTGAGCAAGTCATTTGGCGGCATCATGGCTGTCAAAGAGGTCAGCTTTGAACTGACCCTAGGTGAGATTTTGGGGATCATTGGTCCAAATGGTTCAGGCAAGACGACCTTGGTCAACCTGATTACCGGGTTTGTGAAGCCCGATTCCGGAGAGGTTTTCTTCAAGAACAAAAAGATCACCGGCATGCAGCCCCATAAGATTGCCGATCTCGGGGTGACGCGAACGTTTCAAATCATGAGGCCCTACCACAGTCTGCCTGCCTTCAAGAACCTGATCGTGCCTTTGAATTCGCCAAGGATTCGGCGAACAAGAGGAGGCAAACTGGGTGACAAGGATGGGGTTGCCATCGATATCTTGGAGGAGATCGGTTTTGAAAGGGATGCCTATGTCCCCTATAAGATAGCTTCTTCACTTCCTCTCGGATACCTTAAACGTCTTGAGCTCGCCCGGTGCCTTGCTTTAAAGCCTGAAATGATCATCTGTGACGAGATCTTTTCAGGCCTCAGTATGGCTGAAATTGCGACGATGATCCCTGTGATCGAGAAACTTCAAATGGAGGGGATCACCATTATCATGATTGAACATCGGCTGAGGGAGCTCTTTCGGCTGGTCAATCGGGTCATGGTGATGAATTTTGGTGAAAAACTTGCCGAAGGAAGTCCGGAAGAAGTGATGGCCAAACCTGAAGTCAGGCAGGCTTACCTCGGGACGGAGGAGAGAATATGTTAGAAGTCAAGAACCTCATGGTATTTTATGAAAATGCCATCGCGATCAATAATATCAATATGAGGTGTCAGCGGGCGGAGATCACAGGAATATTCGGAGCCAACAGTGCAGGCAAGTCGACCTTGATGTATACGATTTCAGGAATCATCCTGGACGTGAAGAAGAAGGAGGAGATGAAAGGAGGGGAAAGGATCACCGTCCTTGGAACAGTTCTCTTTGATGGCTTGGATATTACTCACATGAAGCCAAGCGAAAGGGCAAAGCGGGGAATTGTTCTCTGTCCGGAGAGACGAAGAATCTTTCCTGAGAGCAGCGCATTGGAAAACCTAAAAATAGGAGGTTACTTGGCTACGAAATCTCAGGCCAAGAAGACGCTGGATTATGTATTTACCATCTTCCCGCCATTAAAGACCCTGAAGAGGAGAGAGGGAGGTTTTCTCAGCGGTGGAGAACAGCAGATGCTTGCCATTGGAAGGGCCTTGATGGCACAGCCGAAACTCCTTCTTCTGGATGAGCCTCTGCTCGGGCTAAGCCCTTTGATGGAGGCCATGCTTGCCCGGACGATTCGCGACATCAATCAACAGACGGAGATTACGATCTTGATTTCAGAGCAATATGCCCGTCCCATTTTGCCGATCATCCATTATGGTTATGTTCTTGAAAATGGGGGAGCGGTCTTGGAAGGGACCTCTCAGCAACTGATGGAAAACCCAGATGTGAAATCCGCCTATTTTGGTTTGTAGGTTATCTTTCATCTAACTTTTAAGTTCTTCTTTTTTCTCAAGAGACTGTGTCGTAATCATGATGCACGGTAGATTCCGGAGGAAGTAATTTCTCGTTAATTATGACACAGTCTCAAAGGGGGACCAGCGCGGCCCAGCCGATTCCAAGACGGCGATGCGGGAGTTCTCCAAAGAGAGAAAAGGCGGCATAGATGATGGCGTAAAGAGGAGCGCAGAATTCTTGCGGATATCTTTTCGAAGATTTAAAATTTAGGTTGGATAAAGGAGTGAATTAAATGGCCAGATCAAAATTTGGAAGTTTGAGACTATCCGATAAGGATCTCGATTTCTTGGTGGAAACTGCATCGCCCGGAGTCATCGATAAACCTAAGCTCAAACAGATAATCGGGGAAGACGAGAAATTCAGGAATACCTTCATCGAGGATGAAAAAGTGTTCAGGAGGTTGATGGATGAGGAGGAGATATTCCTGAAAATCTCGCCGGGTCTCTTCTTTGAGATCCTTCTTAGAAAAGTAGCAAGAGACCTCAAAGAAGTGAGCTATACCATAGAAAAAACAGGGGCGGCGAAAATTCCGGTTTTTGATACGAAAGATGTGGTGGAGCTGTTAGGCAAAGAATCCCTGTTAGACTATTTGGCTGACATGCTTTCATCTTTCACGCGAGTTGAAACGTATGCCTTTTCAATTCAGGTAGGAAAACACCTCTTCGAGAATATTAGGTTCAATGACCTCGATATGTTCAGCCTTATGGCTTTGTGTGACGAAGTGGCGGATGAGCACAGGCTGGGGTTTTATAAAAGGATTGCTGACATCTGTCTTTTCATTCTGGGGATTTTTCCGGATTACGCCGAAAACGATTACCGGTATCCCTTCTCAGGACAACTCAGGCCATCGTTTCGCGGAAGGGTGAGAATGGGTGCGGAGGACTATGAAAAGGAAGGCCGGAATTTTTACAGATTGGCTGCGGAACATCCGTCAGCCAGAGAGCTCGATTTGTCTGATGTTTTCTGGACCCTTCACGAAGCTTTCCCGAGGGCCAGAAAGCCCCTCAACTTCATCGCCGAACACTATCTCCAATACAAAAGGTACAGATTTTTCGGATAATCAAACTTCCCAGCATTTTCAAGGGGTTTAGATTTGTCTCTTTGCCCAGGTATACCACACAATGCGTGGTATGTTCAGGTGCCTTTTAATGGGTGACACCTTTTATTTTCGTTTCTTGTTTAGTATCCCCTGTGAATATCGATCGCCTTTAGGATAGTATACATCGAGCGCGTGTAAGGCAATTCTTCATCATTACGAGCGTATTGCAACACTTTACCAGAAATGGCATCGATTTCAGTCTGCTTGCCAGCTTCTATGTCCTGAAGCATGGACGGCTTATTTGCAGCAGTACGTTTCAGGTTTTCCATGTGCATCGACCAGAGATCATCGAAATCAAGATGAATCCCTGCCAGACCGGCCACCATAACCGTTTCTTGACCAAGCCTTTTCATCATTTCAAGTGCGAAGGGGTTTCTCAACATCTCTCCGTTTCCCATTCTGGTGAGGGCGGATGTGGGGTTGACCATGGCATTGATCGCAAGTTTTTTCCAGATGACTGGTCTTGGATCTTCCACGTACGCCACATTTAACCCGGCACCCTTCAGTAAGTCCCCAATCCAAGACATGTCCAGTCCTTGCTTCCAGGGACCAAGAACGATACCCCCGTCGCCTCCCCAGCCGATGACTCCAGGAGATATTCCATAAGCTCCGTAGGTGACCATGCCCGCGGCTACTTTCGTCTCCCCAAATATGGAAGCAAGTTTTTCTGCGTTTCCAAGACCATTCTGGAGCGTAAGTACGATCCCCTCTTTTTCGAGAACCTCATGTACAGGAAAGATGTCTCCAGTATTGTGGGCTTTTACAAGAACAATGATCAGCTTGGATGGTTTAAGCTCAGAAGGATCGTCAGAAGCCGTTACCAGTTGAAAGGTTCTCGTCGTACCTGTCCTGTCCATTTCGATTGTGATCCCGTTCCGCTTGAGAGCTTCAAGTTGTGCTCCCTTTCTCTGGAAGGCTTGAACCTCTATACCTCCTTCGATCAATCGAGCAGCTAAAAGACCTCCTAAAGCTCCGCAACCTGCTATGGTAACGATCATATTATCACCTCAGATAATAGAG
>CAZFJD010000125.1:3283-9307 GCA_964518775.1 uncultured Syntrophaceae bacterium | reverse complement strand
CCATAAGGGAGCGTAGACGACCAACTTCTTGTAGTGGCGAGAGAGAAGTCCTCCGGTCTTTTCAATTTCGGTATTAAATTCACCCGACTGGATAGATTTTTTCAAAATCTCATTCGAGTAGCCTTGATCCAGCAGCTCTTCCCTTTTGCTCGCGACGACTTTCTGTCCTTGATCCGTAATCACCAAATCATAAAATCCCTTCTCTTTCACATAAATCCGAACAAAATCTTGAATCTCCTGCCTCACAAGGGGATGGCTGAGGGAAATCTCTTTCCTATCCCTGGAGATGAAGTCAATGATCGCCTGGAAATCTTGAACCATCCCCTCTCCATGTCTAATTTTCTCCTCGATCATATTCGTCTCGTTGATCTTCGATATGGTAAAACCGATGAGAAGGATCGCGGCCAGCATCAGAAGAGAAATATTGATAATGACCTCCGTTCTGAGGCCTAAGTCGATTTTCTTGAAGAGCCCAATTCTCCGTCCCATGCTATCCTCTCAATTGCAAATACCACGAAACGATCTCACTCTGACCAAAAAGGGCAATGACTGCGCCCAGGGAAAGGAATGGGCCAAAGGGTATGGCATATTTAAAATCCTTACCTTTTAGGGCCATGATCACTATTCCCGTAATAGACCCGACCAGAGAGCTTAACAGGATTGTGAGAATCACTGCCTCCCACCCTAAGAACGCACCGATCATCGCCAACAGTTTCACATCCCCTCCACCCATTCCCTCCCTTTTAAAAAGCCATTGGTATAGGGTGGCCACTAAGAAAAGACTTCCCCCACCCAGGAGGATTCCAATGAGGGAGTTGAAAAAGGTGATATAAGGAATGATCAACGCACCCAGCAATCCCACGACGATCCCAGGAATACTGATCACATCAGGGATAATCTGATGGTAAAGGTCGATGACGGTAATGACAATCAATGCAGCGATAAAAGAGAAGTAGAAAAGATAACTCAACGAAAGACCGTGCTTTGAGAACAGCAGAAGAGAACTGAGCGCCGTCACCCCTTCGACCAATGGGTATTGAGCGGAAATCGCTCCTTTGCAAGAGCGGCATTTTCCCCTTAATAAAAGGTAACTGATTAGAGGAATATTGTCGTAAAACTTGATGGGATGACCACAATCTGGACAATGGGAACCCGGGGTGACGATGGACTCTCCCTTAGGAAGTCTCGAGATGCAGACATTTAGGAAACTTCCAACCATGGCTCCAAACAATACAGAAATAACATGCCACACAGGTCATACCTCAAACGATGAACAATGAACGTTTAACCTTACTAAAACCAATACAGTAAACATTGACAATGAACCTCAAACTCACAACCGGATCCCCTGTTTGCGAACCTTCTTGCCAAATGCAATCAGCTGTGACCCCAACTCCTCAGCCTCTTTAAAATATCCCTTAAACTCCACCTCTGAAATATGACCATCGTCTAAGATCAAATCCAAACAACATACAACCTCTTCCAAAGATGTTTCTGAATTATTCAAATACTTGCTAAATTCAATATCCGATAATTTATTCGACCCTTCTGCTATATTTAGACAGGTCGAATCTGCGGCACGTGATAACTGGTCCCTTAAAAGGAAACGCTCGCTTTCCGGTAGATCTTTCGCCACCTTTCTCATTTTCTTCCGAAAGGATTTGGCCGCCATATAAACTGGCCACCGTCTGAATCGGAAAATTGATCCTTGTTCCCCCTTTTTTATCATTCGTGGTGCATTGTTCATCTTCACTCCCGTTTGTTCATTGTTCTTCCCTCATTACTTTCTTCTCCGTCCATTGTTCATCGTTCATCGTTCATTGTTACCTTTCCAGATCCTGGATCATCCATCTCAACTGCTCCGCTCTCGACTTCGCCTTGGGGGCCGATTCGATTCCCTTCGAATAATAGAATTTTGCTCTCTCCACATCTCGCAACTTGCTGAGGTAAAGATTGCCGAGTGCTTCATAGGGATTGATGATATGCGGAGCCAATTCCACAGATTTTGTCAGCTCTGAAATTGCAGCATCATACCGACCCATGTCTCTATACAGGAGTCCCAATCGATAATGGAGATTCGCATCATGATGATTCTTCGACAAAAGGTATCTTAGAACCTCCTCGGCCTTTTGGTACTCTTTCTGGGTTTGGTAGAAAACAGAAAGGTTGATTTTGATCGTGTCATCCTCTGGTTTCAGCCGAATGGCCGTCATGAACTCTTTTAAGGCCCTTTCGTGTTGCTCCAATCTGCCGTAAACGATACCCAGATTGTTTCTCGACTGATAGTCATAGGGGAGGATCTGAATGGCCTTCTCAAGATATCCCACCGCCTTCTCATCCATCCCTAATTCCATATAGACGACGCCCATGAGTGCGTTGGCAGGGTTACTGTCTGGAGACTTTGCCACAGCATCTGCCCATAACGTATAACTGTTTTCCCAGATTGTGTTTTGTCGAATGGTCATCGAAGAATACCCCACCAAAACGAAAAGAAAAATGGCAACCGAGAGGAGTTTAAAAAAGCTCTTTGAGGCTCTCTTGCTGCGGAGGCCATAAAATCGATCAAACACAATCCCCAAAAGAAAGCAGTACGAGAAGGAGGCGATAAAAACATATCGATCCGCGAGGATGGTACTGATGGGTATAATATTGAGGTAGGGAAGGATGGTTACGAAAAAGAAGAAAAAGGAGAAGAAAAAGACCTTCGTCTTCTTCAAGGACCAGAGGCTCAGTCCAAAGCATAATAGGGTGATCCCAATAAAGGCAAACGTTCTTAAGCCCAGGATCGGATTGGCAACGGGAATGGTATATGCAGCAGAGTAATTGATGGTAAAGGTCAAGAGTTTAATATTGTAAAGGAATGCATAGAAGCTGATCAGCAGGTTATTTAAGAAGCCGCCGCCTCGGTAGGGTTTGATCCCTCCAGCGTCGAACATCACTTTCATTAAGATGAGACTGAAGAAGACTGAAAGCGAGATGGAAAGGATGAAGAATATCCAGTGTCTTTTGATGAAGTCGATCCATCTCTTTCCACCCATCGCAACTTCGTAAATTAAAATGACTGCAGGAAAGACCATGGCAGACGGTTTTGAAAGAATCGCAAGGAGGAATAAAAAGAGAACCAAGCCGAGATAGAAAAATTTCCTTCCTCCCTCTTCTTCTCTTCCCCTCAAATAGAGATAAAAAGCAAGGAAGAAAAAGAATCCCTGGAGAACCTCCTTACGAGCAGCAAGCCATGTCACCGCTTCCACATGGACAGGATGCGCAGCGAACAGAAGGGCGCCAAAGAGCGCCACCCGTTGATGAGAATCGGCAGGACTGCCCTCCCTCAATTTTCTGGAGAGGTGATGAACCGTGAAGAAGACCATCACGGTGGTCAACATGTAGAAGAGAATATTCGTAATATGATAGCCCAATGGGTTAAGATTCCAGAAGTAATAATCCACAGCGTAGCTCAACACCCGAATGGGCTGATAAGTGCCCGCCCTCACCGGCGTAAATATCGTAAGCACACTCTCCCAATCCAGGCTGCGAATGTGATAGTTCTCATAGATCATCTGATCATCCCAATTGGTAAACAAATTATCCAAGGAATTCAGATAAAGGCTGCCCGCAAAAAGAGCCAGTAAGGAAATCGCAAGGAGTTGTGCTCTCTTATTTGAATCCACGTTCTCTCTATCCATTCTGTAGCCGCCCATCAATAAAAGTTCTAAACCAAAGCTCTAAGTTCACCCATCGCCATATCGTTGAGCTTATACTCCTCTTGCCTTTACAATAATCCTCAAAGGCCTCTTTCACCTTGTCCACGACAAAGTATCCTCTCTCTCCAAAACTCTTCGAACTCACAACCCCCTTGATTTTCTCCTTTAAAACTGTCTTAAACCAAACATCCTCTGGCGTGACAAATCCCATCTTGTCGTGTCTATTCCTCACCGGTTCAGGGAGGTTTCCCTTCATCGCATCCCTCAGGACAACCTTCGTGATCCCCTCCTTAATCTTCCGGTCGGCGGGAAGGCTGAAGATATATTCGACCAATCGAAAGTCGAGAAATGGTAATCTCGCCTCGATAGAGAAGGCCATCGAGTTGCGGTCCTCGTGATGCAGGAGGCGGGGAAGAGTCGTGGAGCGTAAACAATGGTAAAGATAGTTATCAAGGTCATTCTCAAATTTCGAAGGTCTCGGAAAATATCGAAGAAATTTTCTCTGAAAGGTCTCTGCTGCCCAATCAATCCCCCTCCCCATCCATTGCGAAACCCTGGGAACAACCCAGCGTGACACCCCTGCCGGCGCCTTTGCGGCATGGTATTTTCGAAACGCGTTCAGTTCCCTCCACAGGCGTCCTAATCTCCAATTCCTCAACATCTCATAAAAAAGGTAGTAAAAGGAGGGCGGGTATCCACCCAGTAACTCATCTCCACCTTGGCCATCCAGCAGGACTTTGACGCCTCGCTTTTTTGCAAGCCCCATGACTTCCCACTGGGCATAGATACTCGTCGAGCCGAAAGGTTCCTCCTGGTGCCAAATTAATTTCGACAACTCCTCAGAAAGATTCTCCCCCTGGGGAAAAACGTAATTCTTTTCGGCACCTGTTTGCCCGAGGACCAGCTCGATATATTTTCGTTCGTCATACGCGTGGTCTTCGAAACAGGACGAGAAGGTTTTTTGCCTCTCTCCAATGACCTTCGGATCGACCGTTTGACCGTCGAACATCAACTGATTAGCTAAGCAAACAATCGCGGATGAATCCAATCCTCCACTCAGACAGGTTCCGATGGGAACATCGCTCCTCAACCTCAGCCGGATCGAGTCCTGTAAAAGTTCGTAAAAGCGATCTGCATAATCCTTTTCTTTACGAAAACGGACCTCTCCGGGCTCAATGTCCCAATAGGGCCGTACCGTCAATCGATTCGATTCGATGAGAAGATATTCTCCTGCTCTCAACTGATAAACGTCCTTAAAAAAAGTCTCCTCCGTATGGTCAAGAAGGCCTGAAAAGAGGTAATCGGCAATCATCTGTTCGTTGGGCTCAATGGATAGGCCTTCTATTTTAAGAAACACTTTGATTTCTGAGGCAAAGCAGAATCGCCTTCCATCGTAAGTGTAGTAGAAAGGTTTGACACCCAATCTATCCCTGGAACAGAAAATCCTATTTGCCTCGAGATCGACAATGGCAAATGCCCACATGCCATTAAAACGTTTGAGACAATCCGTCCCCCATTCTTCATAGGCATGGAGGATCACTTCCGTGTCGGTCTGCGACTTGAAGCGATGGGTCAAAGACTCCAATTCTTTCCTTACTTCGAGGTAGTTAAAAATCTCTCCGTTGTAGACCACCCATATCTGGCCATTCTCGTTGCACATAGGTTGATGGCCTGCGGCTGAAAGGTCAATGATAGAGAGCCTTCGATGACCGAGAAACAAATCTACGGGTTTGTCAAAATTCTCAATGCGCGGCCCTCGGACGTTGCTTTCTTTTCCAGTAAGTAGATATACTTTCCGCTCTACCGAATCTGCAGCCAAAAATCCCTCGTCATCTGGCCCTCTGTGTCGAAGGAGAGCCGTCATTTTCTTTATCTCTTCGGGATTAATATTCCCTTTTAGACTAGATATTCCTGTGATCCCGCACATAATTCTTTTCCTAACTCTCGTAAACCGACTTTGTAATCCCTGCCACATAGATGGGATCATGCCATCGATGGACATAGTCAAGCGCCGCTTCTCGATACCTTTTTAGGATTTCAGGATTCTCTAAGAGGAAACATAACTTTTCATAAAGATGAGTGGGGTCCACATTGATAATGGCTTGTCGGCATTGTTGCGCCATCTCCTGCGGTATAAACTTTAAGTCTTCCTCTCGGATGAAAGCCATCACGGGCTTTCCCATCTTCATCATCTCAACCGCAAATCCGCCATACCAACCAATTAAGATTTGGTCAATCGCCAAATCGGCTTGGGCATAAACCTGAAGGGCCTCTTGATTGGGTAAATGCTCTACCAGAATGATGTCGATCCTTTCTCCATATT
>CAZFJD010000125.1:0-3183 GCA_964518775.1 uncultured Syntrophaceae bacterium | reverse complement strand
CAACCATTGTAGGTCACCACGATCTTCCCCTTCTTGTAAAATGGGAGATCCAGCAAGGGCATCCCTATCTTCCAAAGGTCGACCAGGGAGGTCCCATAGTTAAAGTGAAATACCTGATATTGACCCCGGACCCGATAGACTTCTCTCATTCGAACCGCCAGACCATAAAGTTTGCTAAGTAACGATTTCTGAGGTTCTTCAAACAGGATCCTGTCAGCAGGGTATCGCCAGCAATCTCTAAAAAGAGCCAAGACCTCAGAATCCAAACCTTTCTTTCTCTCTGCTTGGGACAGCCCCCAAGCCATGCCGCCGACGACCGTTGGAAGATGTAAGACTTTCACGTCAATTTCCCTCTTAGAGTGATTCCGTAAAAGTCCACATTTTCGTGCATTATTCTTAGACCTGAGCGCCTAAACCATTCCCTAACCTCCTCTAAGGAATGTCTTGTGGCGACCTTAGGATGGTACCAGTCATAATTGATTGCAACATTTTCTTCGAATGTAAGATTCGGATTCCAAAAACACTTCATAAAAAAATGATAAATCAATCGCTGCAAATCATATTCTCCTTCCTCGATCTCCAAGATGGCCACCTCTGGCACCCTGATTGTGATCTGTTGCTGGGTGAGCGCTCTCCCAAATTCTGTTATCTGGTTGCAAGTGCGGACGGCTTCTTCATATGGAAGACCTGTGATTTTGCTGCGCACATAATCGTCTACAAATTCTCTCACAGGTGCCTTCTTTCTATAGACGTAGATAGCGATCTCTCCTCCGCGTGAAAGAAGGGACGATAAATTCTGAAGAGCCCGTTCAGGGCGAGAGGTGTGATGGAGAACCTCCTGACAGTAAATGAAGTCAAACCTTCCAAGATCTTCGAGATTGCCAAGCAGGTCTTTTTTAAAAAAGGAGACATGATCGGAGAGGCCAAATGCTTCGAGGTTCTCACGGGCAATCTCTGAGGACACAAGGTCGATGCCAACGATCTCCGTCGTCGCCGGGCAGTAGCGTCTCAGAAGCGCGGTTACCCTTCCGTTACCGCACCCCGCATCGAGCACCCGCCTCTTATCCTTCAGGTATTCGATCAGTTCCTCAGGGCTCCCGAACCCGTTTCTCTGCAATATCCAAGAGAAAATGTCTGAACCCTCCCGCAAGGTCTCTTCAAAGGCAAGCCTTTTATTCTGCTCCCATTTTTCCTTGAAGCTATTGGCCGTGTTCGTCATTCCATCTCCCCTCGTTCTTGGGTTAAGGTTACGGTGAGGGTCAGGAAGCCAGTTTGGGCAAAGTCAAGGGGCAAGGTGCAAGCTTTAAGACCAATAACCTAACCCAACTACTAAACCGGCATCCTTACCCTGACCATAAGCCCAGAGACTTTTTCTCAACCTAATTTGACCACCTCTGCAATTCCCTCATTCAAATGAATTTCAGGAATGACCCCGAGAACAGACTTCATTCGAGAATTGTCTCCAATAATGTCTCCTGGAACAATATTCTTTTCATAAACGAAGACAGGCTCCCTTCCCACCCACTTTCCTATCCTTTCTGAAAGCTCCTTAATACTGACAACCTCATCTCCCGCGATATTAAAGACTCCGCTGACAGGGGTTTCGAGAGAGGGTGGAAAGGCCTTGATCGCATCCTTCACATGGATGGGATTGATTCGAACCCCCGATTTTCCGTGGATGATGATCGGCTCCCCCTTTCTGATATTCTCTATGAGCCGAGGGATGAGCATTCCTCTCTGCTCCGGCCCGTACACGAAAAAGAATCGAAAAACCACGGTGCTAAAATAAGGATTATAGTTTCCGATCAATAGCTCCGAAGAGTATTTCGAAGTCAGATAGAAATTGACAGGGTTAATGATATCGGTTTCGATGAATTTTTCGTAACTATATCCGTAGATGCCCCCTGATGAAGCATAGACAAATTTCTTGATGCCTCGTTTTCTTCCAAATTCAAGGAGATGAAAGGTCCCCTCAATATTCACCGTGAAGATGTCCTCTCCTTTTTCCGGGAAGTTCCGATAATACTTAGATTGCGCAAGATGGATGATCCCATCGACTTTTTCAGGAAGATCTTTCTCCTCCAAGGGTCTAGACAAATCCTGTCTGATCCATGTCACCTCTTGGTTGTTTGAAATCGGTCGGTTCTCGTGATAGAAGGCAAAAAGATGATGATGAGCCGCTAAGTCAGAGATGATCCGGCTCCCCATGAATCCAGTAGCTCCTGTAATGAGTAATCTCAATTCCGCCTCCACATCGATTGATACAATTGGTCGAGCCTCTTCCCCACACTCTCTAAAGAAAAGACTTCTTCGACATAGGCTCTGCCTTTTTTGCCCAGCTCTACCCTGATCTCTGGATTCTGAATCAACCAAACCAAGGTTTCCTCGAGTCGATCTGGATTGGTGTTCACAATTGGGCAATCCATTCCAAGAGGATAATCCTCCTTGGGTCTACGGATAAAACAGACCACCGGTTTACCAAGGGCCATCCCCTCGACGGCGAGATAGCCATGCCAGCCGATGAGGAACTGTTCCGCTATAATGTCTGCCTCCCTGTAAAGTTGGAGAGCTTCTCTGTTGGTGATCTTTTCGATCAACTGAAGTTCGATCTCATAGCCTTGCCTTTTCAGTCGATCCACTGCCTCAACCAGATATTTCGTGCCCTTGAATTGACGATGATTCGGCGCATGAATGATTTTGATGGGGAAGACATTCTCACCTTTTACTCCCACGTATTCCGTCCCTTTGAGGTCGATGGCCCAATAAAACATATCATTCCTGCTTTCCGGCGTGTACTCCTTCATGTCTCCCATCGACAAGGTCATATTTGCATAACGGTCGATATAATCTGTGTTTGACTTCGCAATTCTTTCAGAACAGATGCAAGCGGCCGGCTTCTGATCACAATCGATACAGCAATTATATTTGCCCTGGCTCCTGCATCGGCTTTCATATCGCACATCTCCTCCATAGGCCGAAACGATGACCTTCTTTCCTCCCATCTTCAATAAGGGGAGTTCAAGTCGATGGATCCCCCTGGGTGCTCTGGCTGGTAAAAGACCTCGGTCAAAAAAGAAATGGAAGACATCATATTTGACGACGGCCCATAGAAAGACAAACCATGAGGCGAAGATGGAAAAAAAAGGAATGCGAAAGAGTCGTTCAAGGTTATAATCGAAATTC
>CAZFJD010000124.1:0-9348 GCA_964518775.1 uncultured Syntrophaceae bacterium | reverse complement strand
TCAGCGCCTTGCCGAGGCTATCAGTAACATCGTTTACATCCACCAGGCTCTTGTCGTATAAGTAAGCACCATTGCCCACCAAGCAAACGACATCAGGGCCAGCGCCACTTTCTACAGCCGCAGCAGTCTTGGATGGAAGGTCGCTATAACTGACGAATTCGATGCCGATTTCGACGCCCTTAGCCTTGGTATATTCCTTGGCTTGTTCTTTGAGGACGTCGTCCATAGCACTCAATGTGTTAGGCCAAGTAAGGAGACTAACCTTCGCGGCGCCCAATCCGCTTCGAAGAAATGTCCCAAAGGACAAAGCAGCAGTGGTGCCAGCAGCCAGTCCAATGAACGTCCGCCGGCTGATTGCCTTACCCTTTTCCATAGATCCCGATCCTTTTTTCTTGTGTTGCATAGTTCTACCCCCTTTCATTTAAGACAGAACCTACTGTAAAAAACCTAACCACCTAAGAAACTCAATATTGGCCATTACTCTTGTCCAGATCAATTCGTAAAGTTGATGATCAAGGAAACCAGCGTTCGGCCCTATGTCTGGGTATTCAATGGCTGGGGACAACTTGTGTTCATGCTGTTTTGGTAATTATTCAGGAGCCATTCTCTACGAGAAATCACAGGTGATGTCAGAAGTTGCGAGGGCAAATTAAACCATCTGGGGATTGCCGCTCCCAGTCATTTCACCCTATCGTATCTCAACCCCGTCTGCCCATGGCAGCTCTATTGAAATGTCTTCCTTAAGCTCTTTAACCGATGCCGCACCCGGTTCATCGGGAAGAATTTGTTCTAATAACAAGTTGGCCAGCCCGGGTTTCTCAAATATTGATTTTCCTATCACCCTCTTTGGGTTATGTCAATACTTTTATTCAGCCAAAAAAGGGAACATATTGATTGATGAAGGAAAACTGGGGATATGGCATATATCCAATAGGCCAAGCTCTTTTACTCCCGTGCGGAATGACTTTACTATGGGCATTTGCTCAAAAACTTCAATTAAGCCTGTTTCTTTCTCTGTTTAATCTCCCAGAAAAGAAGTAGTCCGAATAGAAGAATGGAGATCACCAATATGCTTGCTGATATGGGACGGACGAAAAAAATCATGGGTTCCTCATGCGAGAGAATCAGGGATTGCCGAAGCGACTGTTCAAACAACGGTCCCAAGACGAGGGCCAAGATAAAGGGGCCGAGTTCGTATTCCCGTTTCCGCAATAAATATCCTATGACGCCAAACCCAATCATAACCCATATGTCGAAGATGTTGAGATTCGTCGAATATGTCCCAATAACGCACATGAGGAGAATCAATGGGAAGAGAATGCGATAGGGTACCCTCAGTAACTGAACCCATATGCTGATCAAGGGCAGGTTTAAAATCAACAACATCACGTTCCCTACGTAAAAGCTGGCAACCACCCCCCAGAAAATTTCAGGATTCCGGGTCATAAGCAATGGTCCTGGCTGGACGCCGTGGATGATCAGAGCACCCATCAGCAACGCCGTTATAGGATTGCCCGGTAGGCCCAAAGACAAAAGAGGAACCATCGATCCCGCAACAGCCGAATTATTTGCGGACTCTGGTCCGGCAACACCTTCAATGGCTCCTGTGCCAAACTTCTCAGGGTGTCGGGAGACTTTTTTCTCAATCCCATAGGAAAGAAAAGTTGACGTAATGTTCCCGGCACCCGGGAGGACACCGATAAAAAAGCCTAGCGCACTGCCACGCAAAATTGGCCAGACTGAATCCCGCAACTCTTTCATATTCGGCAGAAGCCCTTTGATTTTTTCGGAAATAAATTCTCTTGTGACAGTCTCATCTAAGTTAATCAATATCTCGGAAACACCAAACATTCCCATTACTACTGCAACCAGATCCGCTCCGCCCGTCATGTTTAAACTTCCAAACGTGAACCTATTCACTCCGTTGACATAGTCCAACCCGATGGTTGAAACGAATAATCCGAACGCAATCATTAAAATAGCCTTTAAGATCGATCCCCCCACCATGAAAATGGTGACGACAAATCCCAGAGTGATTATGGAGAAATACTCTGGAGGCCCAAATTTGAGGGCCACCACAACGAGGAGGGGAGAAAATAGATTCAACCCCACTGTGCTGAGAGTTCCGGCGATGAACGATCCGACTGCTGCAATGCCCAAAGCAGCCCCCGCTCTCCCCTGCTTTGCCATCTGATGGCCATCCATACAGGTGACCACAGACGCAGCTTCTCCCGGAATATTTACTAAGATGGAGGTGGTGGACCCCCCATACATCGCCCCATAGAAAATGCCTGAAAGCATGATAACCGATGCAGCAGGAGGGATTTTGTAAGTGACAGGAAGCAGCATGGAAAGAGTTGCCAGCGGGCCTATGCCCGGGAGCACACCGATCAAAGTGCCTACGAAGCATCCAATAAAGCACCAGAATAAATTCATCGGCTCCAGAACCACTGAGAAACCCAATTGCAAATGGTGAAGGATGTCCATTCCGAACCCCTTAGATCCCTAAGAAACCCTTCGGGAGACTAATGTGCAAAAGACAAGAAAAAAGCAGGTAAACTAAAAAACAAGAAGCGAGCGACAAGCCGATCACCATGATCCACTTTTGAGGCTCAATCACCCGAAGCAATAAGATCATGATCAGGAAGGTCGTGGGGAAAAATCCGAGGATGGGCATTAAGGAAGCCATAACGCAAAGACTGCCAATAATATAAATGATACGTTTCATGCCTACTGGACTTGCCCAGAATTTCTTTTCAATGCCCTTCCTGAAACCTTTAGACCATTCCAAAGTAAACTGGACTATTCCAATTAATCCGATCAATAACCCAGATAGGAATGGAATGAGTCCACTACCAGGGTTGGAAGCCTCCCATAATCCCAGGCGAACTGATTCAATGCAAATCCCGATGGCCAGGAAGGTCCATATGAGATTGTAAATCTGTTCGGAAAGATTCATAATCACCTCTCCGCCCAATCACCCACTTATCCCAGAATAGTAGAGTTTTCCCCTATAGATAACAGTCTTAACCCTCTTGAGGGCCCGAATATCCTTCAATGGATTACCTTCTACTCCGATGATATCGGCAACTCTGCCAGGTTCAAGAGTCCCAATGCTTTCTTCGAGGCCGCAGACCGTAGCTCCATTTCGAGTGGCAGCAATGATTGCTTGGCTCTCAGAAGCCCCTAATTCAACAAGATATTCCATTTCCTGGGCGAGACAGCCATGGATGGCATCGCTACCTACAGCAAACTTCACCCCTCCTTTAATCGCAGCAGACATCCGTTGGGCCACTTCCTCGCGGCCACGTCTGAAGGCATCCGCTAATTCAGAGGCTAAAGCTTGGAGCCTTACTTCCATAAAAAAGGGACTGGGCGTCAAAATTAGCCAACGACCGGATTTGGCAAAGAGCTCGATCTCCCGATCGGTAAGGAAATAACCGTGTTCGATGGAGTCCATCCCGGCCTCGAGGCACCATTCGAGGGCAATACCTCCAATGCAATGGGCAGTTGCTGGGATGCCGACCCGATGGGCCTCCTCCACAGCGACAAAGATCTCCTCCTTTGAGTAGTCACTATGGATCTCCCCTGGACCTCGAACAGTTGCGGTAGTCAAAATCTTGATCACATCAGCCCCGGCCTTTATGTTCTCTCTCACTGCACGCCGCACTTCTTCTGGACCGTCAAATGGGGAAGCAAGAAAACCATGCCCGTGAGTGGAACGGATTGATCTGGTGGCAACCAAGAGACGTGGACCGACAAGTCGACCCGATTCGATGGCCTTTTTACAAGCCATGTCCAAGAAATTCTTATCCCCTAAACAGCGAACCGTCGTGACCCCAGCCCTAAGATCGGCGATCATATTGATAGTGGCGTTTAAAGCCTGTTCGGCATCACTTGCGTTCACTTTGCTCAACCAGTCCTTATGGGTCAGCTCAGCCGAGAGGTGATTGTGACAATCGATTAATCCGGGAAGTAGCACCTGATCGCCGCAGTCAATCGATTTGGCACTGGATGTCAGCTTGATGTTTTCTCCCCTTCCTACGGCAGCAATCCGGTCTCCCTCAATCAGTACAGCCCCCTTTTCAATTGGAGGCCGCCCGGTACCATCAATCAATAATCCTCCCGAGATAATGACTTGATCCATTTCACCCTCCATCCCTATTTCCAGGAATCTTCAATCCCAGGTAATCAAACGCTCTCCAATTCTCAACCGAAGGTCTGAGGGAAGAAGATTTAAGCAATGTATACCATACAGAAAAACTTTTTTGTCAAGAATATTTTGTCTCTCAACGGCGCAACATCTATCTCTTAACCCCGAAACTGACCGAATAATATGCTTGACATTTCCGCTCCATTTTTTTATATAACAACTCGATTATCTCCGATCTTGATGGTGAAAATAAAGGGTTGCGGAGTCGCAAGAAAGGAGGCGACGAATCTTTATTCCAAAATTTTCTCAGGGAGGTGAATCGATGAGAAAGGTCAAATTATTGGCATTTTGCGTGGGTGCATTAGTCGGGTCAATCATCATCTTCGGCAATGCAGAGGCGCAGAAGCTTAACTATCCAGTCAAACCTGTTGAAATGATCGTTTCCTATCCCGCTGGGGGTGGTGCAGACACATTCTCCCGGATCCTGGCAAAACATACCGAAAAATATTGGGCGGGAAAGATTGTGGTTGTCAATAAGGTGGGTGGGGGCGGGGTTATCGGCAATGCAGAAATAGCCAGATCAAAGCCTGATGGTTACACTGTAGGTTACCTCGCGCCCGATAATGTGACCCATCAATGGATTGCCAAAGGATGTCCTTATACCTACAAGGATTTCTTTCCGGTGGTGATGATGACCGCTGACCCACTTTTTCTCCTTATCAAGAACAGCCTCAATATGGATTTTAAGCAGTTTATTGAATACGTCAGAAAGTCACCCGGAAAAGTATCCATTGGGATGGGGGGTAACTGGAGTGCTCACGACTTCCTCCGGGCAAAGATGGAGAAGGCCATTGGTATTCATTTTTTGAAGACTCCGTTTCAGGGGGGTGCGCCGGCAGCCCAAGCTGTTGCCGGTGGACATGTCGATAGTTCGACTGCCTTTATCGCTGAAGGACTCCCCCTCATTGAGGGCAAACTGGTAAATCCAGTGGCCGTATCCAGCGCCGAGAGGTTACCAGCATTTCCAAACATTCCAACCATCAGAGAGCAGGGTTATGATGTTGTCCATACGATGTGGCGTGGAATCAGTGTGCCTCCCAAGACGCCAAAGGAGATCGTTGATATTCTCGAAGAGGCTTTCACCAAGACGTTCAACGATCCAGAATTCCGAAAGGATCTCCAAAAGGCTGGGGTCTTTCCTATCTTCAAGAACCACAAGGAATTTGTCAAGTATTACAATGAAGAGGCCGAGCGCTATGCAGCGCTCTTGAAAGAACTTGGGGTCGTGGCTCAATAACCCCTGCATCATTGACTGGAGTATGCCCCTTGACCCTCACTACGGGCCGGGGTCAAGGGGCAAAATATCATAGGGTGCGATTGACCCTTAGCTTAGTAACCCTTTTTTGCCCTTCCTTTTTTCTCTCCCCCGAAGGTAAGAGACATTCTCAGAGAGGTCCAGTACCCTCCATTAAGGAAAACTGCTGGTGAAAATTATAAGGGAGGCTGAAAGATGAGTGAATATCTCGATCCCAAAGAGTTGGAGATGCTCCGGCGTTGGTCTACCTGTGCCATATCCAATGGCATCGAACTTTTCAACATTCGTCCTCGTAATGAAGGATTTATGCTCCCCGAGATCAAGTGCGTCTTTCCTGAACTGAGACCCATGATCGGCTATGCAGTCACAGCTGTCATCAGTACCAGCTCATCAGGTGGTCATCAGATTCCTATGCAAGAGTTATGGAAGGAGACACTGAAGACACCAGAACCGAGAGTGGTCGTGATCCATGATATTGACCATCCTGTGGTGGGCTCGTTCTGGGGAGAGGTGAGAACTAACATATTCAAGAGTTTAAGGTGCGAGGGCATTGTCACCGACGGGGCTGTGCGCGATCTGGACGAGGTGAGGGAGATTGGGTTCCATTTCTTTTCCAGTTGTGTCTCTGTCTCCCATGCCTATAACCACTTATTGGAGGTTGGTATTCCAGTCAAGGTGGGCGGATTAGTCGTGAAGCCGGGCGATCTGGTCATGGGCGACCAACATGGCGTCATCTCCATTCCTCTGGAGATGGCAAGAGATATTTCCGAAGCTGTCCAGTTAATTGAAGACCGTGAACGTGCTATCATCACCTTCTGCAAGTCAAGAGAGTTCACCTTGGATGGCCTCGTGGAGCGATATATGGCTCCAAGGCCTACATGGCCTCCTCGCTAATAGAGACCATTTCATGTGGTAGTGTATCGGAATTATTCAAATGGAGAATCAGGCATATCTATTCGTCTGGTAAAATTGACCTAACATAGCAGCCCCGAAAACTGAGGATCGTTCTTGATACTGGTATTCAAAGTCGCCCATCCAGCGTTTTTTCGCTTGTAAAATCCCCTTAATTCTTGCCCCTCCTCCAGAGATCGTCACTTTTCGGCCTAATTTGACAAGACCAGCCGCTTCTCTTAGAAACTGTCCCTGGTAAGCCGTATTGCCTTTGATCAGTGAAAGAAGCATGCCCTCTCGTGTCGTCTCCAATGTGAGACCCGAGAAACTCGCTTTCAGTTGTTCTAAACTGTAGCGGGATCCTTGTAAGAAAGGCAGGTATTGGGGAAGGTTGGCCTCTCGGTGATCAGGATCTCTCTTGTCAAAAAAGTGAGAAAGAACCGACGGCACATACTCCTTAAAGAATCGATCCTCATCCATTTCCTGACAGAAGACAGAACGAAACCATTCCAGAGCTTTTCCCCCTGTATTGAGTACAAAGAAAATTACCCATCGATTGGGGATAACATGACAGCGAATGTTGAAATTTCTCGAACTCACAGGTCTGTCTGAGCAAACACTAACAGCGTCAGCAGTCCCGCAGATATTATTGATGTCCCCGGGTTCTGTTAACCCTCCTGACAACGCCGCAATCATTGCGTCATTTCCACCACACAAAACATCACAATCATCTGGCAAGCCCAACTCATCGGCGACCTCGGGCAGGATTCTCCCCGCTTTCTGGTAGGATTGCATCAACGGCGGAAGTTTGGTCTCGGGTATCTCGGCCAAAGCCAAGACGTCTTTGTTCCAGGTCAGGTCGTGACGGGTTGTGTTATAGAGTCCGGTGATCGATGTGGTCGAAGAGTCAATGGCCCATTGGCCTGTAAAGCGTTTGACCATGTAACTATTGCAGTGGCCAAACTTTGCAGCGGCACGCCAAATGTCTGGCTGGTTTTCCCGTATCCAAAGAATGGAGCAAAGGGAAGAGCCTCCAGAAACAGGCAAATTGCATGCCTCCCGAAGAAATTTCTCCTCTCCGACCCGTTCCCGAATCTCTTTGGCCTGTTTATGGGAGCGCCCATCAAGAAAAAGTATTAATGGGCCAAGGGCTCTTCCATCATCAGCCATAGGGACCACTCCTGTGGTCACAGAAAAAGAGACGACACCAACAGATGGTAGAAACTCCTTCACTTCGGCACAGCAATCTCGGAGCGCCTGCCACCATTTCTCAGGTTCAATATCCACTTTGACAGAATCGTAAACATTGAATTTGTAGTCCCGAAAGGCCTCACATTTCTTGTCTAAGTTCGGGCTGAAAACGCCCATCTTAAAGACGGTTGTCCCAACATCAATCGATAAAATATCTCTCAGCATAATTTCTATCTCTGCTCAAGTTGGAGGAGGTTTAGCAGTCTATTCCGACTTACAACTTTATCTTCATCAGAGGGAACCTCCAAGGTTGCGGTCCCGGCGAACCCGATTCTCTTAAGCTGCTCAAAGGTCGATTTGAAATCTATATTGCCCTCACCCACACGAAGGTGCTGATCGAGAATTCCATTATTATCACTGATGTGGAGGTGATAGATCTTACCCGGAAATGTATTGATGAAAGGATTTACCCCTTTGGGAAGAAGATTGGCATGACCGATGTCCAGGGCAAGTCCGAGATAGCGAGAGGAGATTGCTTCGAAAACCTGAACGAGTTCTTCTACGGTTACTCCAAGATAGACGATTTCACAATCGGGATGGACAAGATTCATATTTTCAACAACCAGCGGAAGATTAAGTTTCTCAGCCAATCGAACAGCAGCCCGTAGGGTCTTTAAAAGGCTCTCCATGACCACCTCTCTAAATAGATTAAAGTGGTAGCCGCAGTGGATCACGCAATATTCGGCGGAGAGCTCCTTTGAAAGCCGAACGTATTCCAAAAGATGCTGTTCGGACGCCTTCCTAACTGTCGGCATGATCTCGGCTGTATTGACAAAAGATGCAGAATGGACCCCATATCTGATATCGTACTTCTCTCCCAGCCTCCTGATTCTTTTGATCCTTTCCTTCGTGAAGGTCTGAGGAAAGTTGGCCGGCGCTTCACAACCGAGATCCAACCGCCGAAAGCCACTGTCAGCGGCAAACTTGAAATATTCCTCCACCGGCTTCGGGGAGGCTGTAAATCCGATCTCCATATCCACGGCCTCCTGCCCCTTTTACTCTTTAACTGAGACGAGATTCGCCGAGGCTGCTGATACCTTTCTTCACCTCGAATCGTTGACTCAAAGACTTCTATCCTCACGGAGAGGCGGCCATCGATCTCAGCAACCGGGCCGCTCGGTGCGGGTTGAATATTCCGCATTGACAGGGCCGAAAAAGCCTTTCCGCTCCTTCCTCCGGTGTGCATCTCCCCTTCTTCACGTCCCCGATGACCTCTTGAATGAGGTTGAGGGTGACCATCCCATGTCCGCACATGGTGTTGATCTCCAAAATCTCCGACGATGGGAGCTTATCTGTTCGTCCCCAGCGGCCCAGTGATTGGTTGACCGTGTGCATCTCTAAACCCGTCTTCTGACAGATCCCCTTCACCTCATCGAAGAGTCCGGAGACAATCACGGAGAGTCCGAAGTTTTCCTCCTTCACCGCTTTGAGGAATTTGGCCACAGTCTCGGCATCGTTGAAGACGGCATGAACAACCACGGAGCGTTCGCAAGTGTTTTCCATAACCTTATCGACCCCGCCCTGGTAATACTCATTACCTAAACCGGCATCTCCAATCTTTATGGCTCCGTGATCCCATGCCATCCGGAGAAATCGTCGAAATTTTGGTCCTGACCCTTCACGATTGACAAATTTTGAAGACATCAGCATCACGACATAGTCATCCTTGAGACTCTCCACTGAGCCTACTCTGTGCAGTGTATGTGTCATCTTCAAACCTCCTTCGCCAATGGTCGGC
>CAZFJD010000123.1:0-9397 GCA_964518775.1 uncultured Syntrophaceae bacterium | reverse complement strand
AGAGCCACCGGCTCATAACCGGTAGGTCCCTGGTTCGAACCCAGGTGGGCCCACCAGAAAAGGAGGGATGGAGGTAGTGAAGTTCCTTGAAATAAGGGGGAAGACGCCCAGGGAGCCCGGAAGGAGAAAGAGTGCACTCCCCGCGGTGCACTCTTTTTATTTTTACGCAAAGAAGATCCATCCAATGAGCCATGGGAGGCGACCTTGAGGGAACAATTGGAACTGCTTTGGGAACTCCAAAAAATCGATCTCGCCCTGAAGAGGATTAAGGAGGAGAAAGAGCGGTTTCCTAAAGAGACAAAGAAGTTGGACGAAAGACAGAATATGGAGAAGGAAAAAATTCAAAAAGAGCGGGAGAAGATAGAGGCGTTAGAAAAAGAGAGAAGGCAGAAGGAGAGACATCTCAATACAGAGCAGGAGAAAATCAAGCGGGCAGAGGGAAGAATGCTCGAAGTGAAAACGAACAAGGAGTATCAAGCCCTCCTGAGTGAGATCGAGACCATTAAGGAGGCGACGAACCGTTTGGAAGAAGAGATTCTACAAATTTTGGAAGAGGTCGACGAGCTCAAAAAGGATCTTTTAAAGCGAGAAAAAGAAGTGACGAGTGCCATCGAAAAGATCGAGAAGGAGAAGAGAAAGATTCAGGAGAAGATGGAACAAGACGATAGGCTTTGGAAGGAACAGAAAGAGAGGAGGGAGGTCCTTTCGAAGCAACTGGAATCTGGCCTTTTTAAACTCTACAACACCCTGAAGGAAAAAAGGCAGGGGATCGGTGTGGTCGACGTTAAAAAAGAGACTTGTCAGGGTTGTTTTGTGAACATCCCTCCCCAAATGTTCATCGAAGTTCAAAAGAACAGTTCGTTGATTCGATGCCCCAACTGTAACCGGATTCTTTACTGGGAGGGAGAACGGAAGACGAAATGACGGATAGGGAGGATGGCGGTCTGGTTCAGCAGGATTTTCATTTGGTCCTTCATATCGATGGAGCCTCCCGGGGCAACCCAGGAAGGGCGGGAGCCGGGATTTGGATGACGGATGGATCAGGAAAAAAATTGCTGGAGGTGAGCCGGTATCTGGGTCATAAGACAAATAATGAGGCAGAATATTGGGCTCTTCTTCTGGGGGTGAGGGAGGCGAAGCGGTTGGGTGGCAAGTCCATTCATATTCTTACGGATTCGGAATTGATCGCCCGGCAAGTGAAGGGGCTTTATCGGGTGAGGGATGTGAATTTGAAAGGCCTCCATAGAATAGTGACCCAAAATTTGAAGGAATTTTCGTCAGTTGAGATCACATCCATCTCGAGGGATGAGAACCGAGAGGCAGACCGTTTGGCGAATCAGGCGATCGAGAGGACAATCGCAAAGGAAAAGAGGGAAGGGGGGATTCGAAGGGGAAGAGATGGTCGCTCCTCGTAACATCTCTCTAAGAGGGACGTTAGGAGGGGAGGAAAGTCCGAGCTCCACAGGGCAGGGTGGTCCGTAACACGGACTGTTCCCTGTGAAATAGGTGCAAGCAGCTAATTCATGTGTTGGGATGATCAAGCTGATGCTTCCCGTTGCAGAGTTAGCATTGCCGTTATTTCACAGGGGGTAAGGAAAGTGCCACAGAAAAGATACCGCCCCGTGGAATGGCGGTTTCGCCTATTCCACGGGGTAAGGGTGAAAAGGCGAGGTAAGAGCTCACCAGTACCTCGAGCGATCGGGTAGCTTGGTAAACCCCACCCGGAGCAAGACCAAATAGGTCCCGCTCTCCCGCAGGGGGAAAGAATGGCCCGTTCGAATTTGTCTCGGCCATAGACAGGACAAAGGCGGGACGGGTTCGGTCGCTTGAGATCCTGAGTAATCAGGATCCTAAGATAAATGACCATCGTTCCGACCATTCGCCCTCTGGGCGAGAAAGAAGGAATACAGAACTCGGCTTATGGTCCCCTTCGAAACCCCCATCTTTTATCTTTACCATTTTGAAACCATTTTAGTCATTAGGTTATTCAGTCACTGGTCATTAAATGACTTAATGACTAATAACTCAATGACTGTATTTCTAAACGCAAACCAATTCGAACTATTATGAAACATGGCATTAAAAAACGATGGGTGGTAGGAACGTTCACGTTCTTTTTGATCTGGACTCTTCCTCTATCAGCTTTCTCCCAAGAAGCGTCAGTTAAAGGGGTGAGCGTAAAGGGCGCAAATGGGGCTTGGAAAGTCGGTTTCCACGTGGAGAACTGTTTCACAGAGAGAATGGAGGAGGCTATTCAGACGGGAATAAAGACGGTCTTCACCTTCTACCTTCATCTCTATCAGAAGAGAAAATTGTGGAAGGATCGAAAAGTGGCGTCCCTACGGTTCCAGCACACTATCCAGTACGATCCCATTCGAGGGGAATATCAAGTCACCCATGAAGAAAACGGTTCCTCTCGCACGACATCCAATCTTCAGGAAGCGAAAAATTGGATGGCGAAAGTGGAGGAGGTGGAGGTTCGGCCCTCCTCTCCACTGAAACCTCGAATTCCAACCGAACTTCGCATCAAAGCTGAGCTGGATGCGGTCAAGCTTCCTTTTCATTTGGAGTATCTCTTCTTTTTTGTCTCCCTTTGGGATTTTGAGACCAGATGGCATGTCGAACCGCTTTCCCCTTAAAAATTCCCCCTCGCCCCCGTTTACTAAAGGGGGGATGGGGGGATTAAAAAAGACACATATGAGTCACTAAACAATGATGAAAAAGGATCTTACCCCAGAAGAAAGAAGGCGACGCAATGAGCTCTTGATCATTGGGATCATCTCCATTTTGATCATCATCCTCACCACCCTTGAGATGAAATTCCCGCAGGTGGGAGGGAAGATCCCCGTCGCCAACAACATCATCATCTTCAGCCTGATCAATATCAACATCATCCTGATCCTGTTGCTCATCTTTTTGGTCATCCGAAATCTGGTTAAACTGATCTTCGAGCGAAAGCGTAAGGTCTTGGGAGCAAAGCTCAGGACCAAACTGGTGGTAGCCTTTGCCAGCCTTTCCCTCGTTCCCACGGTGCTCCTCTTTCTTGTTGCCGTGGGATTTATCACCAATAGCGTTGAGCATTGGTTCAAAGCTCCGGTCGAACAGTCCCTTCAGGGGGCCTTAGAGGTGGCCCAGGCCTATTATCGAGATTTTGCGAACAGCGCGGTCTCCTCAGCCCAACAGATCGGAAGGCATCTCTCCAGACAGGGGATCTTTAAGGATGCAAGGGGAATGAGTTCATTGAGAGAACATCTGGAAGCAAAACGTCAGGAATACCATCTCAGCACCCTCGGAATATATTTCCAGGGAGGGAAAGATACGATCAGAGTAGAGGACTCCTCCCTGAAGACGATTTTTCCATATCCTCCAAGAGATCTGTTGGATGCAGCATGGTCCGGGAAGGAAGTGTCTCGGATCTTGTCACTTGGAGAGGGGGAGATGATCGCAGGGATTGCGCCTATTTTTTACCCCTCAGAGGGCGGAGAGGTGATCGGAGTAGTGGCTGCTTCGCTCTTCATCCCGAAGAGCCTTACGGTCAAGATGCGGGAGATCTCACAGGCCTTTGTGGAATATAAACAATTAAAGATTTTGAAAAGGCCGATTAAATCGAGCTATATGATGGCTCTCCTCATGGTCACCCTCCTTATCCTCTTTTCGGCGACGTGGTTTGGTTTCTACTTGGCCAAAGATATCACCGTCCCGATCAAAGATTTGGCGGAGGCCACGCATCGAATTGCGACAGGAGACCTGAACTTCCGTATCCAGATGAAAGCGACGGATGAGATTGGAACCTTAGTCCAATCCTTCAATCAGATGACCGAGGATCTTCAGGTGAGCCGATCCGAATTAGAGCAGCGTCGAAAGTACATGGAGATCGTTCTGAAAAATGTGGCTGCTGGCGTGATCTCCATCGACGAGAAAGGGACGGTCACCACCATCAATACTTCTGCGGAACAGATGCTGGAGGTGAAAGGGGATGAAATCGTGGAGAAAAGGCTCTCTGAGGTATTGCCCAGAGAATATGTGGAACAGATCGAGGGACTATTAGGTGAACTCAAATCTTCTCAGAGAGATGCCATCGAAAAACAGGTCACCGTGAACCTGAAAGGGAAATCCCTCTCCCTTTTGATCAATTTGACGACCCTGAGAGATGAAGAAGGGAGATTCCTTGGCACCGTTGCCGTTTTTGATGACCTTACCCAACTGATCAAGGCCCAAAGGATGGCTGCTTGGAGGGAGGTGGCCCGGAGGATTGCCCACGAAATCAAGAATCCATTGACCCCGATTCAACTCTCGGCCCAACGGCTGAGAAAAAGGTACTTAGAAAAACTCGAACAAGATGGGACTGTCTTTGACGAGTGCACGCGGACGATCGTAAAGCAGGTTGAAGAACTGAAAGGAATGGTCAACGAATTTTCTAATTTTGCTCGAATGCCGGCCTTGCAACCTACTCCCAACCGTCTCAATGAGATCATCCAGGAAGCCCTTGTCCTGTTCAAGGAGGCACACAAAGAGGTCCATTTTGAATTTATCCCTCAAGACCTTCCCGTTTTAAACATCGACAGGGATCAGATGAAACGGGTGATGATCAATCTCATTAAGAACAGCCTTGCCGCTGTTGAAAGGGATGGCGAGATTAAGATTCAGACGAGTTACGACCCGAAGCTGCAGATGGTTCGATTGGAAGTAAGTGACAATGGCTGTGGCATTCCTGATGAAGACAAAAACAGGCTTTTTGAACCTTACTTTTCTACAAAAAAGAGTGGAACAGGGTTAGGGCTGACCATCATCAACGCCATCATTGCCGATCATAACGGATATATCCGGATTCGAGATAACGAACCGAAAGGGACGACGTTCCTGATCGAACTACCCGTCCGCGTTTGATGAAACGGGGATAGGGAGATACGGTGAGGGGGAGATGGGGATGGAAACAGCGAAAAGGTTGTGACCTCCACCCCCTCCATTTCATCGCAGTGCTTGTCTTAATGATTGATTTCTCCTTCATTTTTAGCTAAAATGAAATTGTGTCTGAAAAACTGATCTGCCAGAACAAGAAGGCTTGGCATAATTACTTCATTGATGATAGATATGAAGCTGGGGTTTCTCTTTTGGGAACAGAGGTGAAATCCCTCCGGGAAGGAAGGGCGAATATCGGGGACAGCTACGCAAAGATAAAGGATGGACAGATCTTTCTTGTCGATGCCCATATCAGTCCTTATACGCATGGTAATCGGTTTAATCACGATCCACTCAGGACGAGGAAACTCCTTCTCCATAAAAGGGAGATTCGGCGTCTCATCGGAAAGGTTCAGGAGAAAGGATTTACGCTCATCCCCCTTCGTCTCTACTTTTCTGATGGAAAGGCCAAAGTGGAGTTGGGTTTGGCGAAGGGGAAGAAGCTCTTTGATAAGCGAGAAGCGCTCCGACGCAAGACGATGGAAAGAGATATGGAAAGGGGGCGAAAAGGGTTCGACGGGGATCGTTGACGTCAGGGCTGCATACCGAGGTCCCATTGGCTCGTAAAACAAATGGGGTTAAACATAATCGCAGCCAACTACGATTATGCCCTGGCTGCCTAAGAGCAGCCAGCGTCCCTCTCGTTCTTTCCTGTAGGCCGGGAAGGGATGTCAGAAAAACAGGATAGTTCCTCTCTGATTCCTATAGGAGAGGGGCGAAACCTTATAGGATAGTCTCTCGGGAATCCTGTCTGTGGGAGATCCGAGAGGCGAATTTAAAACACAGGCTATGTATGTAGAAGCTCTGTCGGAAGGTTCTCGGACGCGGGTTCGATTCCCGCCGCCTCCACCAATTTGAAAAGCCCTAATTTTTAGGGCTTTGCTATTTCAGTAGGTAAAATGGCATAAACTAAGAAATTACTTCAAACGGTCAATCTTATACAGGGGGAAGAATATGTTAGAAACCCAATGGAGAAAAGGATGTTTGATTCTCTTTATCTTTTACTTTTTATTCTTCTATGTTCTCCCAATGGATGCCTTTGCGAGGGCTGGCGGGGGAAGATCATCTGGCAGCCGTGGCTCCAGGTCATATACTCCTCCCAGACCCTATTCAGCTCCAAAGCCTGCACAGCCATCCCAGAGACCAAAAGAATCCACTCCCCCATCACAGCTCTCTCCGCAACCCACTCAACAACCACAGAGTAGCATCTGGAGAGGGCTTGCAGGCGGCATCATGGGTGGAATAATAGGGGGGATGCTATTCAGAGGCCTGGGATTTGGAGGTGATTTAGGTGGTGAAAGCGGCGGTATAGGGCTGTTCGAGATTTTGCTGCTTTGCGCTTTGCTTTATGGTGCTTACTGGTTCTTCAAGAAGAGGCGTCAGGCAGCCGCTGCCAGTGGATATTATCAAAGTTCAGCTAAAACTGTAGAGCCCCGCTATCAAAGTTCATATACACCGGCTTATGAGCAGCCACAGGAAGAAGAATGGGACATAGAAAAAGGGGTGAGTTACATCCGTCAGATGGATCCATCTTTTGATGAGAGAAAATTCCAGGATTTATGCATGGATCATTTCTTCAGGATTCAAGGGGCTTGGGCAAACAGGGATATGTCTGGAGTAAGAAACTTATTGACGGAAGAGATGCTCAGGATTATTCGGGACGATGCGGAGAAATTGAGATCAGAGAAAAAGATCAACAAACTTGAAAATATTGCTGTAAGATCAGTCGATATTGTAGAGGCCTGGCAGGAGTCAGGAAGGGATTACATCACTGTCAGATTCTATGCGAACCTTTTGGATTATACGATCGATGAGACCACTGGCGAGGTGGTATCGGGCAGTAAGACTGAACCTGTAAAATTTGAGGAGTACTGGACATTTACCCGACCGGTGGGAAATCACCCCTGGCAGTTATCAGCGATCAACCAGGCTGAATAACGGGCAAGGGAAGTGCCCTCTATTAGGACTTCACCTATAGATAGCTCTTCCGTTTATGGTCTACCAATAAGAATTTGCTCCGACATTCACCCAAGTCCATCTTTCTGGTTCGATGTACTTAATCATTGGTTTAAAATTGTACTTTTATTACTTGGCCTGTAGATCTCTAAAAGAAAGATTTGCAGGCCATTTTTTTGGTTGAAGTTGGAAAGTAAATCGATCACAATGAAAAGAAAGGGCGCTGCGTTTTCCTGGTTGGAGGAGTTAATACCGAATGGAAGCGAAACCAAAATATACGAATCGGTTGATCCATGAGACCAGTGCTTATCTCTTGCAGCATGCTCACAATCCTGTCGATTGGCATCCTTGGGGAGAGGAGGCCCTGCATCGAGCAAGAAAAGAGGATAAACCCATTCTGCTCAGCATCGGCTATTCCTCCTGCCACTGGTGCCACGTCATGGAAAAGGAATCGTTTGAAAATGAAGCGATTGCCAGGATCATGAACGAACGCTTCATTAACATCAAGGTCGATCGTGAGGAACGTCCGGACCTTGATGAACTCTATATGAATGCCGTGCAGGTGATGACCGGTGGAGGCGGATGGCCAATGACCGTCTTCATAACTCCAGACCTTGTCCCATTCCATGCCGGAACTTACTTCCCGCCTGAAGATCGAGGAGGAATGCCAGGTTTCCCAAAGGTACTGATCGTCGTTTCCGACTATTACCGGAATCATCGAGGGGAAGTGGACAAGGTGGAAACACAGATGAGACATGCCCTCCAACAGTTGGTTCAAATCGTTCGCTCCCAGGAAACCCTGGACGACAGAGTCTTGTCGAAGGCTTTTGAAACTTTTGAAAGTCAGTTTGATCCAACCCATGGAGGATTCGGGAAAGCTCCGAAGTTTCCAAGCAGCATGGCTCTATCCTTTCTTTTGAGGTATTGGAAGAGAACGGGTTCAAAAGAGGCATTGAAGATGGTGGAGGTCTCGTTGGAGAAGATGGCCAATGGAGGCATCTATGACCATCTGGGAGGTGGGTTTCATCGTTATTCCATTGATGAGCGATGGCTCATTCCTCATTTTGAGAAGATGCTCTATGACAATGCCCTTCTCTCTCGAACCTATTTTGAGGCCTTTCAGGCAACTCAGAAGGAGAAGTATCGCCGTGTGGCCGAGGAGGTGCTCGATTATGTCCTCCGCGAGATGAGGAGCCCAGAAGGCGGCTTCTATTCTACTCAAGATGCGGATAGTGAGGGTGAAGAGGGGAAGTTCTATGTATGGAGGAGAGAAGAGATCAAGGATCTGTTGGGCAAAGAAAAGGGAACTCCTTTCTGTGCTCATTACGGGGTTACACCTCAGGGAAATTTTGAAGGGGGATTAAGCGTGCTGCATATCGCTTCCTCCTTAGAAAAGATTTCTGAACGATATGGAATGGCTGTGCCCGAACTGGAGAAGGCACTGGAGGAGGGGCGAAGGGCTCTCTTTGTAAGAAGAGAGACGAGAGTCAAACCCGGCCGGGATGAGAAGGTCCTGACCTCTTGGAATGGTTTGATGATTTCCGGTTTCGTCGATGGATTTAAAGTTACTGGAAATGAAACCTACCTCGACGGAGCAAGTCAAGCAGGCCGGTTCATCCTCGAAGAGATGAGAAGAGATGGCAATTTGATGAGGGTCTTCAATCGGGGAAGGTGTCAGATGAAAGGGTTTTCAGAAGATTATGCCTTCTTTATCCAGGCACTCATCGATCTTTACGAAGCCACCTTTGAGATGGATTGGCTCAAGGAAGCTGATGATCTTAATCGAAGGATGATTCATCAATTCTGGGATGGGAGAGACGGAGGTCTCTTCTTTGCGGGCAACGAGAATGAACCTTTGATCGCTCGATCGAAAAGCCCTTATGACAATGCGGTTCCCTCATCCAATTCGGTTGGAGTATTCAATCTGATCAGACTTGGCTATCTGACTGGAGAGGAATCTTTAAAACAGAAGGCTGAGCAGATCATTCATCTCTTTTATAAATTTCTCTCGGAGCGTCCAACTGGGTTCGCCCATATGTTATCCGGACTCTCTTTCTTCCTCAATCCCGAGGAGATCGGTATCATCGGTGAAAAGAATGATCTTAGGACAAAATCCATGCTGCAAGAGATCTACAGAGCCTACCTCCCCAACAAAATCCTTAGCCTAAAGGAACCTCATGAAACAATTGAAGGAAGCTGGTTCCCATTTCTAAAGGAAAAAGAGGCCCCACACATTCCAACCGCCTTCGTCTGTAAGAAGTTCACCTGCTTGCCCCCAGTAACAAGCGAACAAGAATTGAGCAAGATATTGCTTTAGTGCGATTGAAGGGGAAAACAACCCTTGACAACGCCGGAAAAATGGTTAAATTTGTTATTGAAAATATTTTCATTCTTTTCTTAACCTATTATGAATATAGGACTTTTTAGAAATCTTTTTAGAGAGAAAAAGCTCAGGATGAGCCATCCCAGGCTTTTGATTTAT
>CAZFJD010000122.1:0-9416 GCA_964518775.1 uncultured Syntrophaceae bacterium | reverse complement strand
CAAAACCTTCTCGATAGCCGGTCAGCTTTACCAATTCGACCAGCTTCCGGCCATCACCCCACTTAATTGGCCCACCCGTTTCTTTTTCTGTTATATAACCACGATCAAAAAGCTCCATGGCGCAGGCGATGGTTGCTCCCATGGTCATGGTGTCCAGGCCCAAATCGTTGCAGATATAATTTGCCTTGGTGACAGCCGCGAGGTTTTCAACCATACAAAGCGAGCCGAAGGCAAAGCCGGTTTCATACTCGGGCCCTTCTCCTTCTCCTTCGAATCCCGGTTCTTCAACTTTAGTAAACCGGCCACAGGCAATTGGGCAGGCCCAGCAGGCTACGGTCTTTTTCAGATATTTTTGAGTGAGGGTTTGACCTGAAACGGCCTCCCAACCGTCGAAGGTTCCCTGCTGAAAATTCTTGGTGGGGAGGATCCCAAACTTTTGAGTGAGAGGCGTCATCACTCCAATTGTGCCGTGTAGGCTGAGCGGAGAGGGGGCAGCTTTAACCGCATTCCTGAATTTCGTTAGGACCCGCTCCTGGATCTCGTTGAAACGTTCCTTATCAGCAAGAGGAACCGATCCTTCACCCAGGACCAATACTGCCTTGAGGTTTTTTGACCCCATCACCGCTCCCACGCCCGAGCGACCGGCCGCACGGTATCTGTCGTTCATGATGGCGGCAAATAGAACGAGTTTTTCACCGGCCGGACCAATGCAGGCCACCCGGGCCTTGGGGTCGGTCTCGCCGAGCAGGGCCTCTGTGGTTTCAGGAACCGTTTTACCCCAAAGATGGTCTGCCGGCCTGAGTTCGGATCGACCTTCATCGATCCATAAATAAACCGGTTTGTCCGCCCGTCCAGTGAATATCAGCGCATCGAAACCGGCCCGCTTCAATTCCATGGGAAAATGGCCACCGGAGTTTGAGCAGGTAACTGCTCCGGTCAGCGGACCTTTAGTCATGACCATATAACGGCTGGCGGTGGGAGCGGAGGTCCCAGTTAATGGCCCTCCAGCCATGATTAAGATGTTTTCTGGAGATAGAGGGTCACACTTGGGATTAGCCTCTTTATTCAAGTAATAGATTCCAAGGCCTCGGCCACCGATGTAATCTTTGGCCACCTGGGGTTCTATACTCTCTTCCTTACACTCACCGCTCGTCAGGTCGACTCGCAGCACCCTTTCCCACCATCCGTGCATATCCATGCTCCTTCCCTTCCACTTCGTCCTCCATCCGGATGCTCAAAGCCCGGTTAAATCGTAGAGAATTCACTCCAATTCCGGAGTCATTCCGCGATATGATTCAGTTTGGAACCTTATTCAAAATCAGAGGTTCTTTAGCTTTGGAAACTCAAGCGCCATCAAGCGCTTCAGGAACTCCTATCCTCTGGCCATACGCCTAAAGAAGCTCCCATCATTTATGAGGAATGTCACGAAAAGAATCATTTTATTTCTGGACACGTAGGGGCGAGGTTTCCAAATAGCCCAATTCCTTCCTTATCTTATCTCTTACTTCTAACAAAATATCTGCTGTCTTCTTGATTGTCTCTTCATCGGGTAAATCAATGATTGTCCCTGTAATACTGAGTGCCGCTTCAATTCCCCCAGTTTTGTCCAAAATAGGAGCGCCAATACAACAGACATTTTTTTCATGCTCCCCATTATCGACCGCGTAGCCGTGTGTTCTTACAGCTTCAAGTTCCGCAAAGAGAGCCTCTGTGGTACAGATTGTATGTGGAGTGTAACGCTGAAGTCCGTGAACATCGATGACTTTTTGAGTGGTTTCTTTAGAAGAATAGGCCAGTAGTACCTTTCCCTGGGCAGTACAGTGAGCTGGAATAGACCCGCCGACATGGCAGACCATTTGGATTAACCTGTTTGGGTCGGTTTTTTGGATGATGATCACATTCGTTCCATCCAATACTCCTAAGAGAGCTGTTAAGCCGAGGTCTTGGGAAAGCTCATTCATAAATGGTGTGGATACGTTAATTAATGGAGATTCTTTTAGAATTCGATTCCCTAAGATAAATACATTTAAGCCCAGTTCATACCTTCCTCTTTCATCCTTCCTTAGGTATCTATTGTCGTGAAGGGTTGAGATAACTCTATACAGAGTCGCTTTGTTGAACCCCAAGATTCTCTGGATATCAATGAAAGAAAGACTTCGGTGATCCTTGAAAAGGTTCAAGATATCCAGAGCCCTTTGAATCGTTGAGGAATGATAATCTTCCTTCACTTTTTTCCCGAATTACGAGAGCTAAGAAGCCGATGGGGTTTCATATAATGAAACCAATATCTATATATTTAAACAATTAGCCAGATAAAAAGTGGCCATTCTATAGGTAAATTTTAAATAGTGAAACTTAGGTTCAAAATATTATAAATTTTCGCTTTTTTGTCAAGCAAAAAATGAACGATTCTCTAAATAACTATCAAGAAGTCGGTCTGAGTGCGAATCAGGATTTTTTCAGTAAGAATCCTGTGCCGACACGCAGGAAGGGTGAGTTTTGAATTTGCAGCGGAGTGAGCTTTAGAATTATCGAAAAAAGATTTTGGACAGCAAAGAACAACCTTTTCAGAAGCTTCCTTACGATAAATGGAAAAGGATGATTACTTATTCAGGGCAGCCATCAGTCTCACATGTTCCCCTTCGAGCATGCTGTATGTATGCTGCATTTCCGGAAACCTTCCGGTCCTCACCTCTTCAACATACGTCTCGAGGGCCTTCAACGTCTCGTCTCCCAGGTTGGCGTACTTCTTGACAAACTTTGGAGTGAAGGCCTGAAAGATTCCCAAAATGTCGCTGACGATCATGACCTGCCCATCCGCATCCACTCCGGCCCCGATACTGTAAACAGGAATGGTCAATTCATCTCGAATGATTTTACACACCTCTGGAGGAACAGCCTCCACAAGCAGGGAAAAAGCCCCAGCTTTCTGAACGACCCTGGCATCTTCGATCAACTCCAACGCAGACTCAGCCGTTCGGCCCTGTGCCTTGAATCCGCCAAGCTGGCCTGAGCTCTGCGGAGTCAGGCCAATATGGCCCATGACCAGCATGCCTCCATCTGAGATAGCCTGAATTTGGGGACAGACTCTTCTGCCACCCTCGAGTTTGATCGCATCGACCCTTGCCTCTTTGAAAAAACGGCCAGCATTTCGAACGGCTTCTTCCACATTAACCTGATAGGAAAGAAAAGGCATATCGCCAATGACAAAGGTATTGGGAGCCCCTCGGCGAACCGCCTCAGAATGGTAGATGCATTGGTCCATCGTCACAGGAATGGTGCCTTCGTAACCATAGATGCACATCCCCAGAGAATCCCCCACCAGAATCATATCCATACCTGCTCTCTCGGCGAATTGGGCGGTCCAGTAATCATACGAGGTGATCCAGACTGCCTTCTTACCAGAATCCTTCATGCTTTGAAGATCAAATCGGGTCAGCTTCTTTTTCATCATTTCCTCCTTTGAACCTATTTCTATGAAGCAATATATCCGCTCACAGTGCCCGGATTGAGATTGTTTGATGCGTAAGTGAACCTCTCGACTCCCCGGCCTGAAGGCCGGGGCTTGCTTGAGGTTCACCCTGAGCCGAGCTCTTCTACCCCACCTTCAAAGGCGGGGCTTCGCCCGGCCGAACGGGTGAGAGATTATCCTTTTCATACCAGATGAAAGGGTGATCGTCAACAAAAACCTGAGATTCCTTGTAATCCCTCACCGAAGCGTGGTTGAAGTCCGCTGATCTGGCAGGAATGCCTTCGAAAATCTTATCACGCGGATGGTCTAAATTTTTAAGGGTATGGGTAGTATTCACTATCAGTAGTAGGGTCCTTGCATTGCTGGTTCGATATTTTTAGTTTAGGGACGATCTGAGGATACCGCTATAAGATTTTCTCTGACACCCCTGCCAGATCTCATTAGGTTCCTACTGAAGGGTGAGGCATTACGTTTCCTCCGGACCTGTCAATGCCTCACGCGTTAAACAATGGTAGTCCTGGGAGCTATCCCTTTCCTTTCTTTCTAACGAAAAAATAGAAATAACTGAGATTCATGACGCCAGTGAGAGCTAAGCAGAGAAACATTATCGGATAGCTGGTCAAACGGAGGACGATACCCATGGCCACCGGCCCCAATCCTGTCCCCAAATCCCCGATTGCCGTGAATGTACCCATGGCTGGACCCCGAGAGGAACCCACGCGATCAATCGCATAGGCTACCAAGGAGGGCATGAGAAAGGCATTCCCAATTCCCCAGATCACCGCAACAAGAATAAACATCGGAAGGGTTTTGGAGAAGGCCAGGATAGTCATCGAAATAATATAAGTGGTGAGACAAGGTAGGATGACCTTCTCCCTGCTATAAAGATCCAAGATCCTCCCACCCAGGGCACGACCCAAAATAAGTACGATGGCATAAGCAGCAAAGAAGAACCCAGGATTGGCCATACCTTGACTTAAAGCATAAAGAGGAAAAAAGGCAATGAGAGCCCCCCAGATGATATGGGCGAAGAAGGCCATGATGGCCGATGGTAGGACTTCCCAACTGATAAATGGCTCATCCCGATTGGATAAATCTCCCAATGCCTTAACCCGTCTTTTGCCCACCCGAGTAGTTAAGAAAAGGGAGCATAGGGATAAACCTAAACAGAATAGGAAGAGGGAGATGAAGCCAAAGCGATTGGTGAGGAATATCCCGAAGGAAGGGGCAAGGGCAAAAGAAAGATTGAATGTCATATAGAAGTAACTGATGCTTTGCCCTCGACGGGCCTCCGGGCTGATATTAGCAATCAACGTAACTGACGAAGTATAGAAGAAGGCTATGCCCATCCCTTGTAAGACCCTCACCATCAAAAAAGGCCAGAAGGGGGAGGCAAAGAGATAGCCAATAGAAGTGAGGCCGAAGAGTGTAGCACCGGCGATCATAAAGTTTCTTTCAGGAATTTTTAGAAGGGCTCTTCCAACAAAAGGTCTGAGGATCAATGAGGAGACGCTGATGATTCCAATGAGAACACCAATCTCTACCTCTGTTGATCCTAATCTCGAAAGATAGATCGGAAGGGCAGGAACGAGGATGTGGAAAACTGAAGTGAAACTGAATTGTGCAAAAAAACAAAGAATAAAATCACGGGTTAATATCTTCTGCATCAGCCTATCCCGTTTTTGGATATTGTAATTTCATAATGGACGTTTTGTAAATAGTTTCTCATCTCTTCCCTGTTGTCCATCATTGTTTACCAATTTCCGTAATGCCCCACTCTTCAGGGGAAACTTCTCAGAATAGGGCAGGCCCTGAACCTAACATGGTACAGGGCACGGATGTCGGAGAAAATCTTATAGCGGAAACCTTATCTTGTCCCTCAACTGCAAGAATACCATGGACACTGCGGGGATCATGCTCGCACGAGGGGAGTTACCTTTGCCAACAACAACCTTAGATCACCCGCTTGATAAGATTTTTGCCTGCCTGCCGGTAGGCAGGGAGATATTCCTGCCCTATTATAATCTTTCACCCACGCTTCAGTGAGGCTTTACCAATCCCCGATATCTTAGGTTTTTCCCTTTACCATTAACTGTGGTATCATTAGAATTGTAATCTGATCGGATTGAGAAGGGAAATCGTTATATGTCCATGGTAACACGAGAATTGGCCCATGCGCCTCTAATGTTATCTCTCGATATTGGCACCTCTTCGGTGCGAGCTTCTCTCTTCGACCGCCTTGGACGTACAGTGAAAGGAGCTGAAGCGCGCCAGTTGCACGGAATCCGTCCCGCCGCAGATGGTGCAACCGAAACTGATCCTGACGCCCTGCTCCAACTTGTGTGGCGTTGTGTAGACGAGGTGATGATGAAGGCACGCCCCTTAGCAGGGGAGATCAGCGCTGTTGCCTCATGCACCTTTGTCACAAACGTCCTCGGGGTGGATGAAGATGGAGGAGCAGTAACGCCGCTCATCACGTATGCAGACACACGAGCAGAGAGTGAAGTTACTGCTCTAAGGACCGAATTTGATGAAGCGGAGGTTCATGATCGAACGGGTTGCCATATCCATCCTTGCTACCTTCCAGCCTTTTTCCGCTGGTTCGCACGGAACAAACCAGATTTATTCAATCGGGTCTGTCGCTGGTTATCCATTGGTGAATATCTTGAGCTGAAGCTCTTCGGCGAAGCTGCCGTCAGCTATTCTGTGGCCTCATGGAGCGGTCTGCTGAACCGACATCGCCTCGCATGGGATGAAAAGCTTGTGGCTTCGCTCCCGATCCGGATGGAACAGCTCTCATCCCTTGTCAATGCAAACATTCCCCGAAGGGGTCTAAGGCCTGAATTCGCTGCCCGTTGGCCGGCCCTTCGTGATATCCCCTGGTTTCCAGCATTGGGAGATGGCGCCACAGCCAACATCGGCAGTGGTTGCATCTCACCTGGCCGAGTTGCTCTGACGGTAGGAACAACAACTGCCATGCGGACCGTATTCGACCAGCCTTTGGCTCGCATACCTCCTGGTCTATGGTGTTACAGGGTGGACAGAAAACGTTCCCTGGTTGGAGGTGCTCTGAATGAGGGAGGAAGTACGTTTGCCTGGATGAAGTCAACATTACAACTGGGAGATTTGTCCAAACTCGAACCAGCCCTTGCAAACATGACTCCTGATAGCCACGGTCTCACATTCCTTCCCTTCTTAGCTGGCGAACGAAGCCCTAACTGGGCGGGGCACGCAAGAGGAACAGTCCATGGTCTTTCCTCGGCAACAACTCCCTTGCACATTCTCCGCGCCAGTTTAGAGGGAGTGGCCTACCGTGTTGCTATCGTCTTTGAGCTATTGTGCCAAGTGTTACCAGCTAAGCCTCAAGTCATTGCCAGCGGAGGTGCGCTGCTCAGTTCGCCCACCTGGCTGCAAATCATGACCGATGTGTTGGGACAGTCGATTGCCGTTTCAGAGGTTCAGGAAGCTTCTGGCCGAGGAGCAGCCCTCTTGGCATTAGAAGCCCTCGGTATCCTCGGCGATTTAGGAGAAGCGCCCGACTTTATTGGTCCGGCTCATCATCCAGACCTAAGCCATCACGCACGCTACCGGAAAGCCATCGAACGTCAGAAAGCACTCTATGATAAGCTAATCCCCCTCGCCCCATCCCTCTCCCCTTTGCGGGAGAAGGGAGGGTGAGGGCCTGGAGGTAAACAATGGAACAGTGCGATATTGGTCTAATCGGACTGGCGGTCATGGGCCAGAATCTGGTCCTTAACATGGAGCGGAATGGTCTTAGGGTTGCCGTTTATAATCGTACAAAGGCCACAACAGATACTTTTATGAAGGAAAAGGCGGCAGGCAAAAATATTAAGCCTGCCTATTCATTGAGGGGTTTGGTTGCGCTACTGAAAAGGCCGCGAAAGATTCTCATGATGGTCAAAGCCGGTCCACCCGTAGATGAAATGATCTCGCAATTGAAGTCCCTCCTCGAAGAGGGCGATCTGATCGTCGACGGAGGCAACTCTTATTTTTTGGATACGGAGCGTCGTTCAAAAGAGGTTGAATCGAAAGGATTCCGCCATATAGGAACGGGTATTTCAGGTGGAGAGGAAGGCGCTCTGTGGGGACCCAGCATCATGCCCGGTGGGAAGAAGGAAGCTTACAGGATTCTTGAGCCAATTTTGAAGGCGGTCGCTGCAAAGGTGGAAGGAGAACCTTGTGTCACCTATATTGGTCCACGAGGCTCTGGTCACTATGTCAAAATGGTTCACAACGCCATCGAATACGGGGATATGCAACTGATCGCCGAAGCCTATGACCTTCTCCATCGCGGACTTGGACTATCAAACATTGAACTCCACCGAGTTTTCGCCCAATGGAATCAAGGCCCCCTCTCCTCTTACCTCATTGAAATTACTGCTGACATCTTTGTCCACATCGACAAAGAATCTGGGAAGCCGACGGTTGATCTGATCCTTGACCAAGCCGGACAGAAGGGAACTGGCCTCTGGACAAGTCATAATGCATTAGACCTGATGGTTCCGATCCCCACGATTCAAGCTGCTGTGGAAGCACGAATCCTCTCCGCTCATAAATCGGAACGTGAAGTCGCAGCAAAGACTTTCAGCCGAGCCGAGGTTAAATATTCTGGCGATCGTCAAACGTTCATCAATGCAGCAGCCGATGCGCTCTATGCCTCAAAAATCTGCTCGTATGCACAGGGGATCGCACTCCTTCGTGCCGCCTCCCAACAGTACGGTTACGATCTTAAATACGCTGAGATTGCCCGCATTTGGCGCGGCGGGTGTATCATTCGCGCTCGGTTCCTGAACGACATCCGTTCTGCCTATATCAAAGATCCCCAATTACCGAACCTTCTGATAGCTCCGTTTTTCAAAAAGGCGTTGATAAGCCGAGAGAAGGCTTGGCGCCACGTAGTGGAAGCAGCGATCGAACTGGGTATACCAGCCCCGGCCATGAGCGCGTCGTTAGCTTATTTCGATGCCTACCGCAGTCTCCGACTGCCAGCCAATCTCATTCAGGCACAGCGCGACTACTTTGGTGCTCACACATATCAGCGGGTAGATAAGGATGGGGTTTTTCACACGGAGTGGAAAAAATAGTGCGATCGGATTTATCTTAGGAGTTTCGTAATATTCTTAACCTCATCAGCCGTCTCTTTAATCTCTTTCATCTCTTTAAGACCCGGAATTTTTTCAACCTCTTTCTTCAGATCAGAAACGAGAGTCTTCTTTTGACCTTCCTTCTCTTTTTCCTTCTCGGCCTTCTTCTCATCTCGGATCTTTCTCAACTCTTTCACTGTCTTGCCAAGCCCCGCACCGATCTCTGGAAGTCTCTTTGCTCCAAAGAGTAAAAAGATGATCACCAAGATCACTAAAATTTCAGGCAATCCAAGACCGAACATATTCTCACCTCAATTATAAGTTATGAATTACGAATTAAGAATTATAAATATGCTCTTAAACTCCTAACTCAAAACTCTTCACTCTTAACTTTGATTTCTAACGATATTCCCAGTGTCCGGGAATCCAGATTCAGACCTCCCCCTTCTGGTTGCCATTCCACTGATGATCACGTGTAATGTGCGCTATTATAAAAGAAGATTTCAAAAAAGGAAACAGGAATCTCTTGATTTTTTCTTCAATTTCAAATATTGAAATCTTACAAGCTTAAGGAGGAAACCTTATGGCAGAAGAGATGACGTGCCCTATCTGTGAAGCAGAGATCCCCTTAGAGGGCGACGAGGAGTCGGGCGATTTCCTCATGTGTTCTTATTGCAAGGTGACCTTTAAAATGTTGAGAAAAAAAGATAAGTGGATCCTTGTGGAGGATTTTGAAGAATAGCTCCATTCTAATGGAATGGAAATACCAAATTCCAAAATCCAAATAAATCACAATTACCAAATGCTCAAATTACCAGAACCTCTTATGATTTGTATTA
>CAZFJD010000121.1:0-9489 GCA_964518775.1 uncultured Syntrophaceae bacterium | reverse complement strand
CATCTAAGAGCGCAGACGAGGCCGCTCAAGGGCTCAACCCCGCTTTAGGGGGAAAGGAATTGAAATACAGTAGCCCAATCGTTCGACTCAGGCAGATGTTCGACCTCTATGTAAATTTGCGTCCATGTAAAGCCTATCCCAATAATCCATTGAATTATCGTGAAGGGATTGATTTGGTAATCTTCCGGGAAAATACAGAAGGCATGTATGCCGGAGTAGAGTTTCACCCGATTCCTTCAGAAGTGAGAAGTGTTTTGGAGATGCATCATCCAGCTATGAAACGTTTTTCCTTTGCAAAGAGCGAGGATATCGCTATCTCACTTCGCCTTATGACAAAAAGGGGGTGCCATCGAATACTTCAAAGGGCTTTCGAATATGCTAAGAATTTTGGTAGAAAAAGAGTAACTTTGGTGGAGAAAGGAAATGTCCTCCGCGAGACAGGAGGCCTGATGATTCGGGAAGCCCAGACCGTGGCGGAGAGTTACCGTGAGATCCCTTTCGATGTGGCTAATGTAGACGCCATTACAATGTGGTTAGTTAAAGATCCGGAAAAGTATGATGTGATAGTGGCTGAAAACCTTTTCGGAGATATTATTTCAGATTTGGCTGCTCAATTGGTCGGGGGATTGGGTTTCTCTGCAAGTGGAAACATTGGTGACCATTATGCGGTCTTCGAGCCTACCCATGGGTCTGCACCCAAATATGCCGGCCAGGGGAAGGCTAATCCTTTAGCCATGATTAATGCCATGGTTATGATGTTGGAGTGGATGGGAGAGTCGGATAGTTCCAAAGCCTTGGAACGTAGTGTGCTGGAAGTCATTCGCTCAGGAAAAGTGAGGACTTATGACATGGGGGGCACAGCGAGCACAGTAGAAATGGCCAGAGCTGTTGCTGAAAACATCAGTTAACCCTTTTACATTTTTCTAAAGTGCAAAACTCGTATCTCTAACAATATGGCATATTATTCTTTTGAAAAATCCATTTAAAGTTCTTATAGGCTGCTTTTTTTGCCAACCGGACAGATCGCTTCTTCCGAATTCTTTATCTGGCGATTAAAGCTCAAACTCTAAAAGAAAAAGGAGCTAAGACAAGCTGCTCAACCCCTTGGTTTTAGGGGTCATGTACCTCGCATGGTTCATGGCATGGTATGTGGCGCGCCCAGCCCGACTCGAACGGGCGACCTGCGGATTCGTAGTCCGACGCTCTATCCAACTGAGCTATGGGCGCGCAATCTTGCTGACGCAAGATACGTACAACTTCGAACTTTTCACCTGTAACGTTAAACGTCAAAAGTTATCAGTAAAATTTACTTTGTAGATTTTCTGGCGGAGAGAGAGGGATGTGCTCACTCGCTTCGCCCTGTACACCATGCGGTGCAAGGCTTCGCTCCCTCCGCCTCCCTGCGGTCGCCGAACCAATTCCCCTCCTGGAGTCGGGGAAGGGTTCTCATCCCTCATCTCTAAACTATTTACTTTTGAACAGGTATATGGCGGAGAGAGAGGGATTCGAACCCTCGATCCCGTTTTAAGCGGGATACTCGCTTAGCAGGCGAGCCCCTTCGGCCTACTCGGGCATCTCTCCATTTTTTTTACGCTATGCGCATAGCGCTAAGCGTTTTTTTAGTGGTACGTGGCGGAGGGAGTAGGATTCGAACCCACGTCCCGATTTACGGGAAGCGGTTTTCAAGACCGCCGCCTTAAGCCACTCGGCCATCCCTCCACCTTCATGATCAGACTGAAAAGCTCAAAGTTTTTTCGGCCTATGGCCGAGGGAGTAGGATGTGCTCGCTCGCTCCGCTCACTCCGCCTCCCCCCTTCGGGAGTCGCCGAACCCACGTCCCGATTTACGGGAATCCCGTTTCAGACGGGACGCCTTAAGCCACTCGGCCATCCCTCCGCTCTTTTACGCTATGCGCATAGCGCCAAGCGCTTAGTGTCTTTTAGTGATTCGTTCAACTCCGTTCATATAAGGTCTCAAGACTTCTGGGATGATCACGCTTCCATCGGCCTGTTGATAATTCTCCAAGATGGCCACCAATGTCCTTCCAATGGCTAAACCAGAACCATTCAGGGTATGAACGTACTCCGTCTTTGATTTTCCAGAGATCCGGTATCGAATCTTCGCCCTTCTTGCCTGAAAGTCCTCAAAGTTGCTGCAGGAGGAGATCTCTTTAAATGTATCTTGACCAGGAAGCCAAACCTCAATATCGTAAGTCTTTGAGGCCGAAAAGCCCAAATCCCCTGCACAGAGATTGACGACGCGATAGGGAACCTTCAGCCTCTTTAGGACCTCTTCTGCATCAGAGAGGAGCTTCTCCAACTCATCGTAAGAATCTTTGGGCTTCGTAAACTTTACCAGCTCCACTTTATTGAATTGATGTTGCCGAATCAAACCACGAGTATCCTTTCCATAAGAACCGGCCTCCTTCCTGAAACAAGGAGTGTACGCCGTGTAATAAAGGGGAAGCACTTCCTCCTCAAGGACTTCATCCTGATGGATGTTTGTCACAGGCACTTCTGCTGTCGGAATGAGAAAGTAGTCCACACCTTCCACCTTAAAAAGCTCCTCTTCAAACTTCGGAAGTTGCCCTGTCCCTGTCATTGTCGTCCGATTGACCATAAAGGGAGGGAGCACCTCACGATACCCATGCTCTTGCGTGTGAAGATCCAACATGAAGTTGATTAGTGCCCTCTCCAGCTTCGCCCCAAGATCCCAATAGAGAGTAAACCGGGCTCCAGTAATCTTTGCTCCGGATTTAAAATCAAGAATGCCCAAACCTTCACCTATGTCCCAGTGCGGTTTGGGTTCGAAATCGAATTTCGGGATCTCACCCCATTGCCTGACCTCGACGTTGTCAGAGGAATCCTTACCTTTAGGAACAGAGTTATGGGGAAGGTTAGGGATGACGAGGAGGATCTCCTCCAATGCTTTTTCCTTCTCTTGAACGACCCCGTCAAGCCTCTTCAGTTCTTGAGAGACCTTTTTCATCTCGGCAATTAATTCTGAGGCATCCTGGCCTTCCCTCTTCTTCTGGCTGACGTCATCAGAAACCTTCTTCTGACACATCCTCAGTCTTTCCCACTCTTGGATGGTCTTTCTCCGTTCCCCATCAATCAAAACAAATTGATCGAGATTGATGCCTTGACCTCTTAAAGCCAACCTCTCCCGAACCTCGTCGATATGTTCCCGAATGTATTTGGCTTCGAGCATAAAAACCCTCTGATTGCCGTGATATCCCGGCAATCAAAATTTAATAAATATTACCATCAATCTCTTTCCAAATCAATTATTGTCTTTTAATCAAATCGGGTTTGGGAGGGATGGGTTGCCTTAAAGAGAGGTGGCCAGCAATGGTTTCGGTCGGCCCTCCCTCAATGAGGATTTGAACCCTTTTGATTTGAGGAAAATTGAGGGTCAGAGAATTTACAATGGAGTAGAGGGTCATCATTTCTGCTGAACTGCCTCCTGGGTGCTCTTTGGAGAGGGTTTTGTCAAAATTGACCTTCGCCACGCCTTCCCCACCAATCTGGAGGCTTAGCAGTTTCGTTCGGGCAGGGATCGTTGGGATGAGCTTTCCTTTAGGGCCTTTGATCAACTCGTTGATTATTTGCTTTGCTTCCTCTCTCACCTCATCCCTCTTCATAATCTTCCTTTTCTCTCCAACCAGATACTCACCTTCAGAATCTGAAAAGTAAAGGGTAACGTCCTTTTTCTCTATCGGAGGTTTGAGGGCGTCAAATATCTCCTTCCGAAAGAGAGAGAAGATCAACACTCCCAGTCCAATCAGTATTAACAAAAAAAGAACCTTCCCAATCCTGCCTTTCTTCTTTGACCTTCGCTTCATTGAAACTCCATAAGAAATCTAAGATGAATCACGTAGAATACTCATGAATAAATAAAATCCTGAAGCTTCTTTTTCAAGAACTGACCCGTATAAGAGAGTGGATTTTGGACCATCTCCTCCGGTGTCCCGAATGCAACCAACTCTCCGCCTTGTTCCCCGCCCTCTGGACCCAAGTCGATGATATAATCAGCTGATTTGATGACTTCCATATTATGTTCGATCACAATCACCGTGTTCCCTCTATCAGTAAGCCGGTTGAGCACATCAAGCAGTCTCTGAATATCGGCGAAATGGAGGCCTGTCGTCGGTTCATCTAAGATGTAGACCGTCCTCCCCGTCTCCCTCTTGCTCAACTCTTTGGCCAGCTTAATCCGTTGAGCCTCTCCTCCTGAAAGTGTTGTGGCGGGCTGGCCCAACTGGAGGTAACCCAGACCGACATCGCTTAGGGTCTGGACTTTTTGATGGATCGCCGGGATATTCTTGAAGAAGTCATCGGCCTCTTCTACTGGCAGGGCCAGGACGTCTGAAATTGTCTTCCCTTTGTATCGGATATCGAGCGTCTCCCGGTTGAAACGCTTTCCGTGGCATTCTTCACAGGTCACATAGACATCGGGAAGAAAATGCATTTCAACCTTTAAGATTCCATCTCCGCTACAAGATTCGCATCTCCCTCCAGCCACATTGAAACTGAACCGGCCTGGTGGATACCCCCTCATCCTCGACTCAGGAAGCTGGGCAAAGAGCTCACGGATGGGTTGAAACACGCCTGTGTAGGTGGCCGGATTGGAACGGGGTGTTCTTCCGATCGGCATTTGATTCACATGGACGACCTTGTCCACATGTTCAAGGCCTTCTATCCTTCGAACGGATGAACAACGCCGGCGGGTGCGATAAAGTTCCTGAGCCAACAGGCAATAGAGGGTGTCGATGACCAGTGTCGATTTTCCCGATCCTGAAACGCCCGTCACGCAAGTCAAGACTCCTAATGGGATCTTGACATCGATATTCTTCAAATTATTGGCCGTTGCACCCGAGACCACGAGAAACCTATCTCCGATCGGCCTCCTCTGCTTTGGAAGTGGAATGGACTTCTTGCCCGAGAGATATTGTCCGGTCAATGACCACTCTGCCCTCATCAGGGCTTCGGGGGGACCGCTGAAAACTACCTCCCCTCCCTTCTCCCCGGGCCCAGGGCCCATGTCGATGATATGGTCGGCAGAACGGATTGTCTCCTCATCGTGTTCCACAACGATGACCGTATTCCCCAGATCCCTCAACTGTTTTAATATCTTCAAGAGACGAAGTTGATCCCTCTGATGAAGTCCGATGCTCGGCTCATCCAAAATGTAGAGCACTCCTACCAGACTTGATCCGATCTGCGTAGCCAGGCGAATGCGCTGGGATTCTCCTCCGGATAGGGTAGCAGCGGCCCGATCCAAGGTGAGGTAGTCCAAGCCCACCTCCACCATAAAGGTCAACCGCTCTCTGATCTCTTTCAGAACACCTTGAGCGATCTTTTGAGCCCGCGGGGTCAACTCTAATTGCGTCAGGAATTCTAATGCCTCTTTGACATAGAGATGGGTGACTTCGGCGATCGACTTCCCACCCACCTTGATCGATAGAACCTCCTTCTTCAATCGACTCCCCCCACATTCCGGACAAGGGGACTCGTTCATAAACGCTTCCAAACCCTCCGAGCCCTCCTCTTCCTCTCCCGACTTCCTCTCCATCTCTCGAATGACGCCTTCAAAACTTTCTCGGAAGATGTGCGATCCACTCTTTCCTCTTACCGTGAAAGAGATCTCATCGCCATCCGAACCGTAGAGGAGAAGATGCTGAACCGATTTGGGCAGTCGGGAAAAGGGGGTGTTGAGATTGAAATGGAAATGCTTGGCCAATCCTTCCAGAATGGGTCGAAAAAAGAACTCCCCTCTGTTCTTCCAAGGAAGGATGGCGCCCTGCTTCAGCGAAAGGGATGGATCCGGAACAATGAGATCAGGATCAAAATAGCGTTTCGTTCCTAATCCAGTGCAGGTGGGGCAAGCTCCCTGAGGACTATTAAAAGAGAACATTCGAGGGGTCATCTCAGGAAAGCTGAACCCGCAGTCGATGCAAGAAAACTTCTGACTGAAAGCGATGGGGGACGATCCTTCTCGCTCTACCTTTACAATCCCTTCTGAGAGGTGAGAAGCAATCTCCAAGGAATCGGCAACTCTCTTCTCCACTCCCTCTTTGACCACCAGACGATCTACCATGACATCGATCTCATGTCGCTTGTTCTTATCCAGCCGGATCTCTTCGCTGAGATCCCTTGCCTGACCATCAATCCTCACCTTGACAAACCCATCGGCTCGAAGCTGCTCCAACTCCTTCCGGTATTCTCCCTTCTTCCCCCTCACGATGGGCGAGAGGATGTGGAGAGGGGTCCCCTGCGGAAGGCGAAGGAGATTCTCAGCCATCTGCTGAAGGGTCTGTGAGGCAATGGGGGAGCCGCAATGAGGGCAAAAGGGCTCTCCGATCCTCGCAAAAAGGAGGCGAAGGTAATCGTAGATCTCTGTCACGGTCCCCACCGTGGAACGGGGGTTTCGCAAAATGCTCCGCTGATCGATGGCAATGGCAGGAGAGAGCCCCTCCATCGATTCCACATTGGCCCTTTCCATCTGTTCCAAGAACTGTCGGGCATAGGCGGAAAGGGATTCCACATACCGCCGCTGCCCCTCCGCATAGAGCGTGTCGAAGGCCAGTGTGGATTTTCCGGAGCCGCTCAGGCCAGTGATCACCACCAGCCGATCCCTTGGGATCTCGACATCGATATTCTTTAAATTGTGGACCTTTGCCCCTCGGATGACGATCTTTTCCATTCCCCAAAAAGTTAACAAAAAACCGGACGGGTGTAAAGGGAGGAGGCGATGTTGACTGTCTTATGCAATCTCTGGAAACTAAGTTTTCGGTGAGAACTTAGTCGCTTAAAACAAGAGCTCTGAAAAAACCACTTCACGCTCTCTTGATTATACAGATCTCAAAAATGATTACACGGATTTTTCTTTATTTTCAATGTGTTTCCAATCTGTGTAACCGTTTCATAATCGGTGTAATCAGAGATTTCTGGACTTTTTCAGAAATCTCAAAACAAGGCTTGGACAAATTCGGTGGCGTTGAACTCTTTTAAGTCATCCATCCCTTCGCCCACGCCAATGTATCGGATTGGGATCTTCAGCTCCTCTGTTATTCCCACGATGATTCCACCCTTGGCCGTCCCATCCAATTTCGTCAAGGCGATGCCAGTCACACCGATGGCCTCGTTGAAGAGCTTGGCCTGAGAGATCGCATTCTGGCCTGTGGTCGCATCGAGGACGAGAAGGATCTCATGGGGTGCTCCGGGACATTCTCTGGCAATGATCCGTTTCACCTTCTTTAACTCCTCCATCAGATTGACCTTGGTATGAAGCCTCCCTGCTGTATCGATGAAGAGAAGATCAGTCCTTCTGGCATTGGCAGCATGGACGGAGTCGAAGGCAACGGCAGACGGATCCGTTCCTTTCGATTGTTTGATGATGTCAGCTCCTACCCGTTCTGCCCAGACCTCAAGCTGCTCCACTGCAGCAGCCCGAAAGGTATCGGCTGCACCGATGAGGACCTTTTTACCTTGTGATGAATATTGATGGGCGATCTTTGCAATGGTCGTGGTCTTACCTACGCCGTTGACGCCCACCACCATGAAGATGAAAGGTTTCGTCTGAGAGAGGTCGATGGAGAGGGGTTTTTCACCTGATTTCAGGATTCGAAAAATCTCGCCTTTGATGAAGTCCTTCACTTTATCAGGCTCCTTTAATTCGCCTCTCTCCAGTCCTTGCTGAACAGCCTCAATCAGCTTACCCGATGTCTTCACACCCAAATCGGCAGCAAAGAGAAGGGCTTCAAGTTCGTCCAGGAGGTCTCCATCGATCGTCTTTTTTCCCAAAAAGAGCCGATCCATCTGTTCCACAAGACCCTGATGGGTCTTGGAGAGCCCCTTTTTTAATTTTTCAAGAAAACTCCACATTGTCCCTCCGGGAGGAAGAATGGAACGATGAAATACTGGGTCGTCCACATGAGCTCGGACCACATGTAAAAAAGGGCGAAGGTTTTCTTCGCCCTTTTACTGAGACCTCTCACCAGGCATTATTTTTTCACATCTTCGAAATCCGCATCGACCACATCTTCTTGGGCCTTTTGCCGGGGACCTTCATGAGCTCCTGCCTCCGCCCCTGGTCCCGTAGCTCCAGCTCCCTTCGCAGCTCTTGCATACATTGCCTCTGCTAATTTATGGGAGGAACGGGTGAGGTCGTCTTGTGCGGATTTGACCGTTCCAAGGTCGTTCGTTTCCATGGCTTTCTTTGCCCTTGCGATGGCATCTTCAATGTTCTGCCTATCGGCCGCCTCGATCTTATCGCTGTATTCCGTTAAGGACTTCTCCGTTGTGTAAATGAGGCCATCGAGTTGGTTTCTTGCCTCAGCCAATTCCCGTCTCTTCTTATCCTCTGCAGCGTGAGCCTCCGAATCCTTGACCATCTTTTTAATCTCCTCTTCGGAGAGGCCGCTCGAGGCGGTAATCCGGATGGACTGTTCTTTGCCTGTTCCAAGGTCTTTCGCAGAGACATGGACGATTCCATTGGCATCAATGTCGAAAGTCACTTCAATCTGTGGAATGCCCCGTGGAGCAGGTGGAATCCCAACCAGTTCAAATTGGCCAAGGGTTTTATTGTCGGCTGCCATCTCCCTTTCGCCCTGGAGTACATGGATTGTAACAGCGGGTTGGTTATCCGATGCCGTAGAGAAAATCTGACTCTTCTTTGTCGGAATCGTTGTGTTTCTTTCAATCAGTTTGGTAAAGATAGCACCGAGGGTTTCAATCCCAAGAGAGAGGGGGGTGACGTCGAGTAACAATACATCCTTAACCTCACCCTTCAAGACCCCGGCTTGAATTGCTGCACCAATACCTACCGCCTCATCAGGGTTGACGCTTTTGTTGGGCTCCCTGCCAAAGATCCCCTTCACTTTCTCCTGGACTTTGGGCATACGGGTCATCCCACCCACGAGAATCACCTCGTCGATATCTCGTGGTGAAAGTCCAGCATCCGCAAGGGCCTGACGGCACGGTCCTTCAACCATTTCGATCAGATCCTCGGTCAGTTTCTCCAGTTTGGCTCGGGTCAGCTTCATGTTCAAATGTTTGGGCCCTGAAGCATCCGCAGTAATGAAGGGAAGATTGATATCGGTCTCCATCATGTTGGAGAGCTCGATCTTGGCCTTTTCAGCAGCCTCCTTCAACCGCTGGAGGGCCATGCGATCCTTTCTGAGATCAATTCCCTGGTCTTTCCTAAATTCGTCCGCCAAGTAGTCAATGACCCTTTGGTCGAAGTCATCTCCGCCGAGGTGAGTGTTTCCATTGGTTGATTTGACTTCGAAGACACCTTCGCCAAGCTCCAGGATAGAAATATCGAAAGTCCCCCCACCCAGATCGAAGACAGCAACCTTTTCGTCTTTCTTTTTATCTAATCCATAGGCGAGGGAAGCGGCTGTCGGTTCATTGATAATTCGTATGACATTGAGGCCAGCGATCTTTCCAGCATCTTTGGTTGCCTGACGCTGACTATCGTTAAAAT
>CAZFJD010000120.1:0-9498 GCA_964518775.1 uncultured Syntrophaceae bacterium | reverse complement strand
AAGGAGCTTCTCCGTCAAGGCCATCAACCGATCGTCTTTGATAACCTCCAAACCGGACACCGTGAGGCCGTCAAAAATACACCTTTCGTACAAGGAGATCTCGCCGATCAAGAGAAGCTCAAAGAGACCTTCCGTTCCCAGCAGATCAATGCTGTCATGCATTTTGCGGCCGATTGTCTGGTCGGAGAATCGGTCAAAGATCCATTAAAATACTTCAACAATAATGTGAAGAATAGTATGGAACTATTGGAAATTATGAATGAATATAGAATTAAGAATTTTGTGTTCTCTTCCTCTGCTGCGGTTTATGGGGAACCTGAAAAGATTCCGATCCCGGAGGAACACCCCTGCGTGCCGACAAACCCATACGGTGAGACAAAATGGATTTTCGAGGAAGTTCTTCAGGCCTTCCATGAGGACGGAAAATTGAACTATGCCTCTTTAAGATATTTCAACGCTGCGGGCGCCGATCCAGAAGGCGAACTCGGAGAAGACCACTCTCCAGAAACCCATTTGATCCCCATCGTACTTAGAGCGGCTCTAAATGGAGACGCAGTCCCCATCTATGGAACCGATTACAGTACACCCGATGGGACATGTATCCGAGACTATATCCATGTCACCGATTTAGCTCAGGCCCATATATTAGCTCTCGACAGATTAGAACGGGCAGAAATTTCTGGAATCTATAATCTTGGAAATGGGAATGGCTATTCGGTGAAGGAGGTCATTGAGATGGCAAGAAAGGTAACGGGCCGAAAGATTCCCGTAGTTGAATCACCGCGCAGGCCCGGAGATCCTGCTCGCTTGGTGGCCAGTTCTGAAAAAATCAGAAAAGAGTTGGGGTGGGTTCCAAAGTACCCTGATTTAGAAACGATCGTTGAAACGGCCTGGAGGTGGTACCGAAATCATCCAAACGGTTATGGAGATTAGTTCTAAAAAACGCCAAAGTTTTCAAATTATTTGGTCTATAGAAATGAAGTCATTGAGTCATTAGTCATTAGGTTATTAAATGACCTAATCACCGAATCACTTAATGACTAAATTGTTCTCTGACATTTGAACTTAGGGAAAAAATTATGTGTGGCATCTTCGGTATCTTTAATCATTCCGAATCATCCAATCATACCTATTTAGGGCTCTATGCGCTTCAGCACCGGGGCCAGGAGAGTGCTGGGATCGTCTCTTCAGATGGGAAACAGCTTCACCACTATCGGCAGATGGGCCTAGTTTCCGAAATCTTCACCCGTGATATTCTGAAAAGACTTTCTGGGGACAGTGCCATCGGTCATGTCCGATACTCCACTGCAGGCTCAAGCGAGCTCAAGAATGCCCAGCCTTTTGTTGTCGATTACGCCAAGGGAAGCATCGCCATCGCTCACAATGGTAACCTGACGAATGCTTTTCTCATCCGAAGCGAACTGGAGTCCAAAGGATCGATCTTTCAGTCAAGTATGGATACCGAGGTGATCGTCCACCTCATCGCCCATTCCAAGGCAAAGACCTTTGTCGAGCGGATCATTCAGGCCCTCCACCAGGTTGAGGGAGCCTACTCCCTACTGATCCTCACAGAGAAGGAGATGGTTGCTGCCCGAGACCCCTTTGGGTTTAGACCTCTCAGCCTCGGCCAACTCAGGGATGCGCCGGTCGTCGCCTCTGAAACCTGTGCCTTCGATCTGATCGGTGGCCAATTCGTGAGGGAGATTGAGCCCGGGGAGATCCTCCTCATCAGTAGGGATGGTATGCAGTCCTTCAGGCCCTTCCCTGCAAGACCACTTCACCAGTGTATCTTCGAGTTCATCTACTTCTCCAGGCCTGACAGTTTTATTTTCAACCGAAATGTCTATGAGGTCAGAAAGTCTTTGGGCATCCAGCTTGCCAAGGAATCGCCAGCAGATGTGGAGATGGTCGTTCCCATTCCGGACTCTGGAATCCCCGCGACATTAGGCTATGCTTACAAATCGAAGATCCCTCTTGAAATGGGCATGATCCGGAATCACTATGTGGGCAGAACCTTTATCGAACCCGAACAATCGATCCGCCATTTCGGAGTCAAGATCAAACTCAATCCTGTGAAGGGTCTGATGGTTGGAAGACGAATCGTTACTGTGGATGACTCCATTGTTCGTGCCACCACGAGCCGAAAGATTAACAGAATGTTTCGAAACGCTGGTGCCAAAGAGGTCCATGTGAGGATCAGCTCTCCGCCGATCACCCATCCTTGCTTCTTCGGCATCGATACACCGAAAAGATCGGAGTTGATCGCATCATCCCATACGGTAAAGGAGATGCAAAAATATATTAACGCCAGCTCTTTAAATTACTTGAGTTTGGAGGGATTGAGGAAGTGCGTAGAAGGTCAGGCTGAGAATTTTTGTTATGCTTGCTTCACCGGCGATTATCCGATTTCATTTCCAGCGGAAGCCCTGAATGATTAAAGCATCCTAGTGTAGTGCGTCCAACGCTTCTTTACATAATTCCCGAAGCTGTCATTCCCGCGAAAGCGGGAATCCAGATTGAAAAGAATGGATTCCGGGTCAGGCCAGGAATCACAATCAAAGTAAAGGGACTTTTGACCCAGTACCTTAAGATTTGGGATTTATAATCTGAAATCTGTTTCTTATGAGGGGCCGGCCCTTTTGCCTGTCCTTTTCCCTTTTGCCTCAGCCGGGCGTCTTGTCATTCGCTTCAGTTCGGACACACCTGCAACCAGCTTCTCCCACTCGGATTTGATCTCCTCCCTCTCCTTCTCAAGTCTTAGAATTCGGCGATAGACAGAGAGCACTCGCAAGGCTATCTTAGCCTTCTCATCATCAGACTGCTTTCCGTCGCAATATTTTCTGAGATACTTCTCCGCCACGCGAACCAACGGTTTAAAAAGGACCGAGTCCTTTCTTGCTACCTCCATCGGGCTTCACCTCTGTTCGACGCCACGGAGTCTTACTTCGCCTCGATAGGAAAATTCGGCTTGTGCCAGTCGGCCCAACCCCCTTTAAGGGCTAAGACCTTACTGAAGCTTCTCGACATGAACTGCCGTGCCACCCAGGCACTGGTCTCCCCATTGGGTCAGGTTCAGCAGAAGACTAAGGTGGGGCAGGTTGTATTGCTTGACTTTCCTCTGCAATGTACTTTTGCACTGTATCGAATATGGTATCCTCAACCAAGCCCACGTGATGGAGCCAAGTCAGAGCATCCGATATTTTAAACAGAACATGGGCCTCAATCCGCGATGTTTTAAGTCTCTCCCTCCCCCCTTGCTCCCGATCTAAGAGCACCACCAGTTCGTTGACCACGCCTCCCTGATCCCTGACCACCTCTGCCGATTCAATCACACTCTCACCGGTCGTGATCAGATCGTCGATAATGAGAACCCGATCATTACGATCCAGAATGCCTTCGATCTTCTTTCTCACGCCATGTTCCTTTCGGGCCTGGCGATAGTAGATGAGAGGAATGCCTAACTTCTGACTGACGACCGTGGCAAATGGAACCCCGGCCGTGGGAACTCCCAAAATCTTATCGATCTTCTCCTTGCCGATTTCGTTAAGGATGATTCTTGTCAGAGAGTTAGCGATCCAGTCCATCGTGATGGGACTCGAAATGGTGAGTCTCAAATCGATGTAGTATGGACTCTTCTTACCAGAGGCTAAGATATAGTCTCCAAACTTGATGGCATCGTTCTTAATTAAGAGAATCCCGACCTGCTTCATCAGAAAGAGTTTCTCTTCCTCCCAAACCCTTCGCTCAATCTCTTCAAGCCGCAAAATCATGTCTCCCTTTTATAGGAATTCCTCAATAATGTCAAGATAATTTAAGGCGACTCTCCCAAAACCCAACAGAGCAAGGCCATGCGAACGCAGATCCCATAATGGATCTGCTTGTAATAAACCGCACGGAGATCCCGATCCACCTCTGAAGAGATCTCCCCTCCCCTCGGAAGTGGATGCATGAGGATCGAATTTCTCTTCATCCTCTTCAGAAGCCTCTTATTGATGACGAAATGTTTCTTCGATTTTTCGAAGTCATCGAGGCGGTCACCAAAACTCCCAACGGGGACCTGAGTGACATAAAAGATGTCCGCCTTTCTCGCCACGTCCTCGAGGGTTGGCTCCAACCCATAGACCTCATTCAGATTGATTCGGTGCCGCTCCAAATACTGGATCATATCTTCCTTCATGTTTAACATGGGAGGGGCAACAAAGTAGATTTTGATCCCAGAATACTTAGCCAAAAAATAGCACAAGGATCGAATGCTCCGGCTGTTGGCCAAATCACCCACAAAGGCGATCACCACTCCATCAATCCCTCCAAGCTCCCTTTCGATGGTGTAAAGATCGAGTAAAGCCTGCGTAGGGTGCTGGGCGCTTCCGTCTCCAGCGTTGATGACTGGGACAGACGAGACCTTGGCAGCTCGTTTGGCTGAACCACTCTCGGAATGCCTCAGAACAATGACATCGGCGTAGTATCCCATCGTCTTGATTGTCTCTTCCAAAGACCCTCCTTTCAATTCAGAGGAGAAGGTCTCGGCCATATCCGTACCGAGAATCTGACCGCCAAGGCGGATCATGGCCGACTCAAAGGAAAATCTTGTCCGATTGCTCGGCACATAGAAGAGACTGGCAAGGATCTTCCGTCGAAGGAGATCGCTTCCTCCCTTCTGGACGATCTTTTCCATCGTATCGGCAAGGGTGAAGAGTTCTTTCAGCATCTTCTTGTCGAACTGTTGAGCCTCCAACACATGTCTTAACCGCATCATCTTACCCCTCTTGGCTCGGGAAGGATGTGGGTCCCTTCTCTTCCATTCAAAGCATCGTCCGCACGGTCGAGGCAGGTGATGATCGCCCTTTCCCCTCCATATTCAATAAAGCGGATGCAGGCCTCGATCTTTGGACCCATGCTTCCCGATGGGAAATGTCCCTCCTGAAGATATTGCTTCGCCTGTTGCAAATGGAGCGTTTTGAGGCCTCGTTGCCTCTTTGTTCCAAAATGGAGAAAGACCTTATCGACATCGGTGAGAATCATAAATAGGTCTGCCCCTACCGATTCAGCAAGTTTCTCTCCAGCCAGATCCTTATCCACCACTGCCTCGATCCCGCTCATATGACCCTGATCATCGAGAACCACTGGTATTCCTCCTCCTCCTGACGCAATGACAATGACGCCCGACTCAAGGAGGTCCTTTATCATCTTAGCCTCAAGGATCCGTAGCGGATCAGGCGATGGCACCACCCTTCTATAATGTTCACCTTTCATCTTCACCCTTTTGAAAACGTGTCCCCATTCTTTTTCATATTTCTCTTTCTGCGACCGATTGTAGAAAGGGCCTACCGGTTTAGTCGGATTCCGAAACCCCGGATCTTCTCTGTCGACCATCACCTGAGTGATCAGGGTGACGACCTGTCGATCGAGACGAGCGTCTTTCAGCTCATTCAGCAACGCCTGTTGAATCATATATCCGATCTGTCCCTGCGTCATCGCGTCACATATATCAATGGGTTGAGCTGGCACCAGCCGGGCGGCCTCCTCCTGTTGAATCAAGAGGTTTCCAACCTGCGGTCCATTCCCATGGGTAATGACGATGTCGAAACCCCTTTTGATGATCTTTACAATGGGCACGCAACTCTTCCTTACATTCTCAAACTGCTCTTCTGCGTAACCTTTTTGATCCCATTCTTTAATGGCATTTCCGCCGAGGGCAATCACCATCTTCTTCATAGATCATCTTTTCCCCAAAATCATGGCAAGCAACGCCATCCGAATAAAGATTCCATTTCTCACCTGCCTGAAATAGGCAGCTCCTGGATAGGCATCGACGTCCTGACCGATCTCATTGACCCTCGGGAGGGGGTGAAGAATGATCACCTTCTTCTTGAGCTTCTGGAGAAACTCGCCATCAATAATGAAACTCCCTTTGAGCCGTTCATATTCAGAAAGATCGTCGAAACGCTCCTTCTGTATTCGGGTCATATAGATCAGATCGCTCTCTGAGGCTGCTTTCATCAGGTCTTCCGTCTCCACAACCTTTATCCCCTTCTCTCTTAAGCTGGATAGGATTTCCTCTGGCATTCGGAGCGTGCGGGGCGAGACAAAATAGAGTTTCGCCTGGAAGAGGGAGAGGAGTTCCACCAAGGCATGGACAGTTCGGCCATATTTCAGATCTCCCACCATGGAGACGACCAGATTCTTGAGAGAACCCAATTCCTTACGAATCGTATAAATATCGAGAAGCGCCTGGGTTGGATGTTGGCCTGCCCCATCGCCCGCATTGATCACTGGGATTGGAGCTGCATCCGCTGCCTCTTTGGCGGACCCGATCCGTGGATGACGGATGACGATCAGATCGGCATATTGTGAAACGGTCTTTGACGTATCGGCCACAGTCTCACCCTTGGCTGCTGAGGAGCTCTCTGCGGACGCCATGCTGATCACACCTCCACCCAGTCGCTGCATCGCTGTTTCAAACGAAAGTCGGGTGCGGGTGCTCGGTTCAAAAAAGAGGGTCGCCAGGATCTTTCCCTTTAACAATGCCAAGGAGTCTTTTTTCTTAAGTTCCTTTTCAAAATCGGATGCAACCTTGAAGATCGAATCGATCTCCTTTCTCGAAAATTGATTTCCATGAAGAATATCCTTTCCTTTAAGGCCTGGCATGTGTGACTCCTTTCGCAAAATTCAAATGACGGTTATCAGGATATTAGGCCATCAGGCTTAAGAGATTTTCCATTTTATTTTTCCTGATATCCTGATGCCCCCGGTATCCTTCATGCTGATTTCCTGGTACCCTGATGAACTATCACGATTGCTTCGAATTTAAAGTCTGATCTTAGTGATTTTTGTCCGAAGAAACTTCCCCTCACCCGGCTTCCCTTTCATCTCACCGTCTTCGACCAACATCTTGCCCCTCTGCATCGAGAAGATAGGCATGCCCAAGCATCTTCTTCCTTCGTAGAGCGTATAAGGAGCCCCTGAATGCTGGACCTTATGTTGAATGATGTGGAGGTGGTTCGGGTCAAAGATGACGAGATCAGCATCCGATCCTTTTTGTATCACTCCTTTCTTGGGATAGAAGCCAAAGATTTTAGCAGGGTTTTCCGAAAAAAGTTCCACCAATTTGCACAGTCCGATCCTTCCTTTATTCACCCCCTCATCGTAAGTCACGGTGAGCATGGTCTCAGCCTGAGGTGATCCGTAGGGTGCTTCGAAAAAGGGATCCTCTTTTTTCTTTACCTTTGGCGCATGATCGCTCGCCACAACATCGATAACCCCCCTTTGAATAGCCTCCCAGAGGGCCAGCCGGTCTGTCTCTATTCGAAGAGGAGGACCAATCTTGGCTAAGGGTCCCAGCCTCTGAAGAGTTGCATCTGTCAAGGTGAGGTATTGAGGGCATGTCTCGGCATAGACGGGCAGACCTTCAGCCTTCGCCTCCTCAATCGGAGCCACCCCTTTGGCGGTGCTCAGATGGACAATGTAAAGGGGACAATGGGTAACCGCCGAAATCGATAAGGCCCTAAAGATGGCCTCCGCCTCAAGATAGTCTGGCCTTGTCTTGAGGAAGACCTTTTTCTGATCCTCTCCCCTTTTTAAGGATCGATCTTCCAAGTAGTCGGTGACTAACCCATTCTCTGCGTGGACCATGGCGAGCCCGCCGCATTCAGAAATGAGATCCATGGCTGCGGTGAGATGATAGTCATCGGTTATCCACTTCAGCTTTGCATAGGTCATAAACATCTTGAATGAGGAAACTCCGAGGTCGAAGACCTTTGGAATCTCATCAATCTGAGAAGATGGATCGAAGAGTGTCCCATGGATTCCAAAATCAAGATAGGATTTTTTAAGACCGTCCTCTTGGTACTTCTTGATCGTATCGACCAGTCTCATTCCGGGCTTCGCATATGCAAAATGGATGAGCGTAGTCGTTCCTCCATGAGCAGCTGTAAATGAAAGACCTCCCATATCATCTTCATAGACGGGATGGACATGGACGTCAATCACCCCGGGCATCACATATTTCCCAGAGGCTTCGATGACCCGTCCTGCCTCTTTCTGTGGAAGTCGAGGCTCGACAGAGGCGATTTTTTCCCCTTTAATCCCAACATCCGCCCTCTGGATTTTCGAACCGCTGACCACGAGGCCTCCTCGGATTAGAAAGTCGTATCTGTTTGTCATTTTTCTCCTCAACAGATGACTATGCCCCCTCTCCCTCACCCTCTCCCCGGGCGCCTGCCTGCCGCAGGCAGGGGACAGGGGGGGTGAGGGGGGAACAAGACTGGATCGCTTTGACGATCTGAGTATATCCAGTACATCGACAAAGGTTCCCACGGATATGCTCCCGGATCTCTTCTTCCGTAGGCTTCGGATTCTCCTCAAGCAAGTTCTTCGCCATAATAATCGTTCCCGGAGTACAAAAGCCACACTGGACAGCACCGTGTTCCAGGAAAGATTCCTGGATAGGATGCAATCGGCCGTCCGATTGAGCGATACCCTCTATGGTTACGATTTCACTTCCATCTACGGAAATGGCAATCGTAAGGCACGAGAGCACCGGCTCCCCGTCCACAAGGACAGTACAGGAACCACATTCCCCAATGCCGCATCCATATTTCGTGCCTGTTAAACCTAAACGGTCTCTGAGGATATTAAGGAGAAGTTCGTTAGGTGAAACCAATAGGTCCCGTTTCACTCCATTGACTCTCAATACGATCTGTTTCTTCAAGGCATTCCTCCAACCCCTCACCCCGTCCCTCTCCCCTCTGGGGAGAGGGGAAGGGTGAGGGGGATTTACATGATCAGCGCCAGAAGAGCCTTTTGCGTATGCATTCGATTCTCTGCCTGGTCAAAGATGACGCTATTCTTCGAATCTGCGACTTCGTCGGTCACCTCTTCTCCGCGATGGGCAGGCAGGCAGTGCATAAATAGATAATCGTCCTTGGCTTTTTTCACCAATTGTCCATTCACCTGATAAGGCTTAAATATCTTGACCCGCTTCTCATGTTCCTTCTCTTGTCCCATGCTCGCCCATACATCTGTATAAACAATATCAGCCCCCTTGACTGCCTCTTTAGGATCGTTCGTCACCTTCACTTTACAACCATTTTTTCTCGCCCCGTCTTTCGCTCTCGAAACGACCTCTGAATTGGGTTCGTACCCCTTAGGACAAGCAAGGGTGATATTTATTCCAACCTTCGAACACCCAAAGATGAGCGAGTGGGCCACATTATTCCCATCGCCGACATAGGCAACTTTCAATCCCGAAAGTTTGCCTTTTTTCTCATAAATGGTAAAAAGATCTGCCAGGCCCTGGCAGGGATGGGTATAATCTGAAAGCCCGTTGACCACTGGAACCCTTGAATACTTGACAAGATCGAGGATCGTTTGATGTCGAAATACCCTCGCCATCATCCCGTCTACATAACGTGAAAGAACTTGAGCCGTATCGGCAATGGTCTCCCCTCGGCCAAGCTGGAGATCAGTGGCACTTAGATAAAGGGCATAACCTCCAAG
>CAZFJD010000119.1:5916-9621 GCA_964518775.1 uncultured Syntrophaceae bacterium | reverse complement strand
GTTTGCCTTAGAGTTGGGTAGTTTTCCCAATGTGATCAAGGAAGCAATGGAGATGGTTGGAGTCAAAGCAGGTCCACCGCGGGCCCCTGTGGCCAAGCTTTCTCAAGAAGGAAGAGAAAAGCTCCGCGCAATTTTGAAAGAGATTGGCCTCTTATGATCCGCTTGACATAGGGTACCATTCATATAAAATAGCTTAGCGTATTTAGCTCTGACATAATGAGAAATTGTTTATGCACGCGAAAGGAGGGGAATGCAATGTTTAATAGTAAAGAAAAGAATTGGGTAGGAGGGTTCATCGTTGCCATGTTCATCTTATTGCCGATCTTTCATTCTTCAGCTTTATCTGCGGAGTTCCCGACGAGATCGATCGAATTGATCATTACATGGACGCCGGGAGGGCCAAGCGATATGGCGGGACGGCTCATTGCAAAATTTGGGGAAAAAAACTTAGGCCAAGCGATTGCCCCTGTCAACATCGTAGGCGGTGGCTGCGCAGTAGGATGGACTCAGCTTAAGAACTCCAAACCAGATGGCTACACAATAGGGCTGATCACCTTTGATATTCTCACCAACCAGGCCATGGGATCGGATATCAAATATGATACCTTTGACTATCTTCTTCAATTCACACGTCAACCTTTGGGCCTTTGCGTCCACAAGGACTCTCCCTACAAGACATTACAAGATCTGATTAATGCAGCAAAGGCCAAGCCCGGAGAGGTGAAAGTTGCCGTGACAGGTTTGGGCCAATGGCATCATCAGGCTGGCTATATATTAGAGAAGAAACACGGTGTCCGATTCAATTTCGTACCGTTTAAGGGCTCGGCAGAGATTATGGCTGCCCAATTGGGAAGGCATGTGGATGCCGATATCAATACCGTGACGACCTTCGTCCAGCATGCAAAGGCTGGAACCGTCCGGATGCTCCTGTGCTTCAGTGATGAGAGGTTACCCGATTATCCAGATGTCCCCTCTATTGTAGAATTGGGGATCAGTGAAGCAGGCATGGAAAGCTGGAGGGCGATCGCCGTTCCAAGAGGGGTGCCCGCACCAGTGAGGGCGAAATTGGAAGCTGCTTTTGTGAAGGCGTATAATGATCCAGAATTTCAGGAATTGGCGAAAAAGTCAAAACTGGATCTGATTTATCGAAACCATGATCAATTGGTTAAGTTCCTTGAAAAGGCTTACCCGGTTGTGCGTGAGACAATGAAGGGAATGGGGTATGCCAAATAATCGAATGCGAATCGCGCTATGTGCCACGTGGGATTAATCCGACGTGGCACATGTTTCAACGTGAAATATTCGTTAGAGATTGTAGCGGTTCGGTTTCAGCTAACCTGAAATGAGAAAAACGGAGATTATCGCCAGCATTATTGGTTTGCTGCTCTCTTTTGCTACCTATTGGGGAACCCTCTATTTTCCCAAGTTTCCGATTTACCTTGCCGGGCCAGAGTTTTATCCCCAATTGCTTTCGATCCTTTTGGGGGGGCTAAGCATTGCTCTCCTCATCCAAACTTTGGTGAAAAAGAAGCCTCGAAGAGAACCCGTGGAAGACGAAGGGGGCAGAGGCCCCATGCCAAAAGAGAAGATCTTCTGGAAAATGGTCATGGCCATGGCCGCATCGGTCCTCTACTTCCTGGGAATGGGTTTCTTCGGTTTCTTGATCTGTACATTCCTATACTTTGGCTTTCTCATGTTGCTCATGCAGAGCAAGAAGAAGATTCTAAAAACAATTATTTGGTCCTCTGCTAATACGATCGTGACTTATTTGATCTTTGCCGTAGCGCTAAAAGCCAGCCTCCCCATGGGATCGATTTTTCGATAGAGGACGGCCCAATGGAAGAGTTTCTGAAATCAATTGTCGTCATTTTCCAACCGATGAACATCCTTTTGAACATTGTAGGGATGTTCGTCGGGATTCTTTTTGGAGCGATACCAGGACTAACAGCCACTCTGGCCATTTCACTCCTCATTCCCTTCACCTATGGCCTTCCACCTGTCCCAGCTATGATCTTACTTCTTTCCATTTATAATGGAGGGATGTATGGGGGGTCGATCACTGCCATCACCATTAGGACCCCAGGCGCTCCTGCGAATGCAGTCACTGTGATCGACGGTTATCAACTGGCCCTCCAGGGAAGGGCAGGAACAGCGATCAGCATTTCGCTGATTGCGGGCACGCTCGGAGGGCTTTTCAGCTGCTTGGTGATGATCTTGATGTCGCCTCCCTTATCGCGTATCGCCCTGAAGTTCTCTCCTGTGGAATATTTTACATTGGCGTTGTTTGGACTTTCCGCCATCTTCTCCGTTTCAGGAAAATCGATCCTCAAGGGGACGATCGCAGGCATCCTCGGGTTGATCCTGGCCACCGTTGGGATGGATGAGATAATGCCCATTCCTCGATTTACAATGGGCGTCAAGGATCTGCAGGGAGGTGTTCCTTTTGTGCCAGCCGTCATTGGTTTGCTTGCCTTTTCGGAAGCCTTCCGGCTCATCGAAAAGGGCGAGGTGCGAACTGAAATCACATCGAAAATTGATAAGATTCTGCCCACGTGGAAAGAATTGAGAGGAACCCTTAAAGAAACATTGCGGGGGGGTGTCATTGGAACATGGATCGGTATACTTCCTGGCGCCGGAGCTACCATAGCAGCCTTCATGGCCTATGCCGAGACGAAACGCGCTTCCAAGCATCCAGAGACATTCGGAAAGGGAGACCTCAATGGCGTGGCTTCTCCTGAATCAGCGAATAATGCCAACAATGGCGGATCTATGATTCCGATGTTGACCTTGGGGATTCCGGGAGACACGGTTACGGCTGTAATGATGGCTGCCTTGACGATTCAAGGTCTTCAGCCTGGCCCTTTTCTCTTCAGGGACCATATCGATGTCGTCTACCCCATCTTCTCTGCCATGATCCTCTCCAACCTCATCATGCTGGGTATGGGGCTTGCCCTTCTCCCGCTAACTTCGTCACTTGCCTATGTTAAAAAGGATGTCCTCGTCCCAATCATCGCTGTCTTCGGTATCTTGGGCTCCTTCACGATTTCAGGATCTGTCTATGAGGTAGGGGTAGCTGTCTTCTTTGGAATCTTGGGCTATATCCTGGAACGGTACGATTTCCCCACAGCACCAGTCTGCCTCTCCCTGATTTTAGGTCCTATCGCTGAAAACTCCCTACGACAGTCCATGATCATGTCCAGAGGGGACGTGACGATCTTCTTCACCCGACCCATCAGCCTCATTCTCATCGTACTGACCATTGTGTCCGTGGCTTATCTTATCATCCAGGAGAAGAGGGGGGTCAAGATTACCGAAGATTAAGGCTTGGGCGCTCCAGTCTAAAGGCTGGGGCTTGCCTTCGGCGTGAGCGGCTCGACTGAGCTCGCCGAAGTCTCAGGACGATGGCTTTCGCCGAAGACTTAGAGCCGCTGAACGGCTTAATTCTCAAATCATAGAAGGATGAAAGGCGATATGGAAGAGACGACTAAAAGGTTGGCTCAGTTCTTATCTGGTGTCACGTTCGAACAGCTGCCTAAGGGAGTGGTCGACCAGGCAAAGAGATGCCTCCTCGACCTTTTGGGCGTTGCCATCGCTGGAGCAAGAGAAGTGGCGTCCGAGAAGATATTCAACTTTTTCAAGGGACTCGGAGGGACTAAAGAAGCGTCCGTAATAAAATATGGATACAGAACCTCTTGTCCTCTGGCC
>CAZFJD010000119.1:3408-5906 GCA_964518775.1 uncultured Syntrophaceae bacterium | reverse complement strand
ATTCTTGCCCATGCTCATCCAGGCGTAACAACAATACCTGCTGCACTTGCGGTGGCTGAAAAGACCCATTCGACCGGAAAGGATCTCTTAACCTCCATCGTCGTAGGCTATGAACCCGTCATCCGAATCGGAGATGCCATTACTCCTTCGGCTATTTATGGCCGGGGGATTCATACACCAGCCTTGGTCGGCTCCTTTGGCGCTGCATCGGCAGTCGGGAAGCTGCTTCATTTGAATGAGACGGAGATGCTACACGCTTTGGGTAACTGTTGTTTGACGCCGGTTGCGCCTTTTCAGACCTTTAAAGAAGGGGCCATGATCAAAGATCTCTACGGAGGCTGGCCTGCTTTTGTGGGAACCATTGCTGCATCCATGGCAAAAGAGGGATTTACAGGCCCAGAGAAGGTATTAGAGGGGACCATGGGATTTTGTAAGAACGTTTCTGACGATTATGATTTAGAGAAGATAACAAAGAACCTGGGAGAGGAATGGATGATCATGGGAATCTATTTCAAGAAGCATGCCTCCTGCAGCCTTTCCCATACGACCATGGATGCCACCTTGGCACTTATGGAATCAAATCCGATTCTCCCTGATGAGATCGAGAAGGTGGTCGTTAAAACCCACCGATTTGCCAGCGATCTTAATGAGAAGGCTCCTAAGACCTCTTCTGCGGCAAAGTCGAGTATTCCCTTCTGCGTCTCTTTAGCGATTCATAAAAAAAGGGTCTCCCTCGAAGGATTCAGCCAGGACAATCTTAGAGACGAAAAAATTTTGACATTGGCCGAGAAAGTCGATCTTCGATTAGATCCAGAACTGGATAAGATCCATCTGGCCCACGAAAACCTGAGGCCCTCCATTGTGGAGATTTATCTTCAGGGCGGCAAGGTCTTTGCCGAAAGAAGAGAGGTTGCAAAGGGTTGGTCAGTCAACCCCATGAGCGATAAAGAACTAGAGGAAAAGTTCAGAGGGCTTGCCGAGACCTCTTTATCAAAGCGCAGGACAGCGCGGATTTTCGAATTGATAGAAGGAATTGAGGAACTACCTGATGTTTTGCCACTTGTAAAGGAATGCTCGAAGTTTTGATGTCGAGAGAATATGGTCAAATGGAAAAGAAAAGGACCGATCCTTATCAGACAGGCATCATCAAAGAAAATCCTTATGAAAAGGCGAAGAAGAGAGAGGTTAGGGGTAAAATCGTTGTCGTCCTCGATCTGAAGTTGGATAAACGGGGATACAAACTGATCCCGACACCTTCACGAGTTGTCCTTTCCCGAGAGATTCATGAACTCATATCGACCGATGAGGAAAAAGCCACACCTGGCCAGGAGGTGAATCGGATGGCCGTGATCGGCTTTGCCGAGTTCACTCGAGGAGGAGTCCTTGCGGTTGGCGATAAGGTGACGATTGGAGGAAGAGAGATTGGCGTGGTCGTTGGATTTGACGAGACCCATGCGCCTAACCATCTCAACATCATCATCCTTACAACAAAGAGAGTAAGCGGCTTTGATCTTAGGGTCGAACTGGAAGATGATGTGACCTTCTCAAGATAATCTGTTATGATGATTTTAGATTTGAGAGAGGAGATATTTTGGAGATTGAAAAGAGAATAAGAAGTCTGGGATTGGAATTGCCTGAAGTTCCCAAACCAGTGGCTTCCTATGTCCCTGCCGTTAAATCAGGAAACTACGTATTCACTTCAGGACAGATTCCATTTGTCAAAGGGGAGCTGAAGTATAAAGGAAAGGTGGGAAAAGACCTCACCTTAGAAGAGGGTTATGAATGCGCAAAAATGACCGTTTTGAACTGCCTGGCAGCCATAAAGTCCGTGATCCAAGATCTCGATTGCGTTAAACAGGTGGTCAGGGTGACAGGCTTCATCAACAGTGCTCCTGGATTTTCGGAACAACCCAAGGTCCTAAACGGTGCCTCAGATCTTCTCGTTCAAATCTTTGGAGAGAGGGGGAAACATTCAAGACTGGCCATCGGAGTGAGTGAACTTCCATTAGGAGCAGCACTGGAGATCGATCTCATCGTCGAGATTGAGTAAACCCCGTTAGAAAAGGCGGAGCTTTGACCCTGCCCTCAATAATGAGCTAATACTTTCTATTTATACCATCCCCAGCATAAATGCTGGGACTTTCTAACAGGGTAAATAGGCGTCTGAAAAATCTGAAAGAGCGGCTCTTTCAGAAATTCGGCAAACACGATTCAAGTTCATAATAAGGAGGAGAGAAAGATGGGGCAATTTAGACACCGGTTTCAAATGTACAGGCATCTTGAGAAAAATAAGAATCTCATCTTGGCTGAGGCAGAGAAGGCTTCCTTGGATATCGGCATCCCCAGTGAACTCAAAGGAAATATCGGATTAACGGGTGCGGTCTCAGGATGCCATGGTCTTCTCCTCGGCGAAGTGGCTCGCGCCCTTGACGCTTCAGCACGAAAGGTCATGCCCAATAAATTTCTTGACGAAGAAGTGCGTGAGATTGTCAAGGACG
>CAZFJD010000119.1:0-3398 GCA_964518775.1 uncultured Syntrophaceae bacterium | reverse complement strand
GTCTATGGAGACGAATATGATGCTGCTGTGGTGAGCACGTGCGAAGCTGCACTATGGGTAAGTTTCGATGTCCTGGCCACTCCTCCATTTACAGGGCGAGGTGAGGCCTATCGGACAAGGTATATTGCACCTTATGAGAGGCATCTGCACCATCAGGCCGCTTACGGCCGACCCTTCCCAGGAAAGTATAAAGATCTCTATGCTGATAGAGGGTGCACTGCTGGCGAGTTGGGATTTTATGGAAAGAGACACTACAACCTGGATGTCATCATCGTGCCTCTGGAGGGTGCAAAATATGAATGCCATGGGTTGAAGTATCATGTCGCACCCTTGTTGATGGGAGTGGATGCCAAAAAATCTTTGGAAAAGATAGAAGAGGTAGCCACTCGTCATGCTTCAGAGTTGTCCGCCTTCACCTCACTGGGTTACGACACTCCAGGTTACGGCTATGGTGTCAAAGATAAAGAGGGAGCCCCTCTTCTTCAAAAAGGGCTCGGAGAACTGGCCAAGAAATTTAACGTTCCCTATGTTGTCGATAATGCCTGGGGCGTCCCCTTCGTGGGCACTGACCCAAGAAAGATCAATGCCGATATCATCATGTATAGCGCTGATAAATCGGCCCTCGGTCCAACCGCAGGCCTCATCATCGGCAAAGAGGATGTGATGGTTCCTATCCGGCGAGCCCTTGGAGTCCATGGAGAGCGATTTGGTACAGGAACCTCTCATGGAAAGGCAGCCTATGTGACGGTCGATCCTGGCAAGGAGGGATTGGTGGGTACGATTGCAGCCTTGAAAATCTTAAGGGATCGGCCTGAAGTCATTACTAAGCCGATGGAGCAGATCTATGAGATGGTCCTTGAGGAGTTCGAACAGATCGATTCGAAGATCAAGGAAGGCCTGGTGATCTCCAAGTCCGTTAACTCGGGAGCTGTGGAGATCAATTATGAGAATACCTGGAGGAATGATGAGATGGGGCTTCCGATCTTTCCCATCGAAGATTTCTATGCAGGAACAGAGATGCTCATGAATTGCATCATCCGGATGGGTATTGTTCCTACCATCACCTATGACGGAAATGTATTTATCTCCCCAGGATTGGGGACAACCGATGAGGATGGGAACCTTTTGGAGAGGCCGATGCGTTATACGATCAAAGCTGTGGCACGATCCTTAGAGATTATTGGCAGGTATGGCGGCTTTATTGAATGAGAAGAAAATCTCATTCGTCCGGAGGTGCTCATGATTAAAGTCGTTCCTGTGAAATTGGACAGCGGGCTTGCGATCGGAACCATGGTCGAGCTTCCGAAGACAAGGGTCCTATCCATCTCTACGGAAAAGGGTTATGTGATGTGCGGAATTTTGGATGTCGCCCTCTTAGATCGGCTCCATCCTGAAAGAAAGATCATTGCGGCCAAGATCATCGGAGTGAAAGAGATCGAAGATCTGCTTCACGCCAAAGTGGTGGAGGCAACCCAGGAGGCTAAGAAGTTAGGCATTAAGGAGGGAATGACTGGAAAAGAGGCATTGGAGAGAATGATATAAGATCGGTTTGAGGGTGGGAAATGGAACAGAAAAAAATAGTCGAGGTCGCAAGGAAATTCTCAGAGATCTTGGCACTCCTCTTCTATACCATGGCCAAGGAGGTGGTTGACGTTTATGGCAAGGAGGGAGAGAAGGCGGTGAAGAAGGCCATGAAGAAATTTGGAAAGGCGAGAGGAGAGGCCATAAGGAAATTGGTTGAATCAAAGGGTGAGGCATTGAGCTTTGAAAATTTAAAAAAATATTATGATATCCCCCTTGGGTTAATTCACGATAAGCAGGTGGTGAAAGCCCAAAAGAAGAATAAATATTGGAGAGAAGTATATGGCTGTCCTCTATCCAAAGTATGGAGGAGGTTTGGAGGTGAAAAATTAGGACTCCTTTACTGCGAACAGGATCTCGCCCTTATCAAAGGATACAATCCCAAAATAAAATTTTCTCGTAAGAAGAATGTCCTCAAAGGGGAAGGGTGCTGCGAGACCATTCTTACCCTTCGTTAATTTTCAACCACCTCAGACCTAAATTGAGCGATTCTCGTAAGTTCTATGGAGAGCAGGGATGCTGAAAAGGCTTTTAGAGCGAATACCTCTCAATGTCGAAGAACTATCGAGACCTGATTAACCATTCACCCGTTTGATGTAATGAAAAGGTTTTGACCTCACTTAAGAAAAAAATCGCATTCTAAAAGACTTTGAGGCATTCCTGCTCTCCTTTAGGGATGCCGAATCGCTTAGATTGGGTTAGAGTACGGGGATGTCATGAAGACCGTGATCATGGGTGCTGGAGCCATGGGAAGCCTCTTCGGTGGACTCCTCGCCCTCTCAGGAGAAGAGGTTTGGTTGGTCGACATCTGGAAAGACCATATCGATGCCATCCGTTCAAGAGGTTTAAGTATTGAAGAGAGAGCAAAGGTTGAGAGGATTCGTGTGAACGCCACCTCCGATGTGACCCTCCCTGGGAAGGCTGACCTCGTCCTCATCTTTGTCAAGACTTATCATACAGAGCAGGCTGTTTCAGATGCTCTCGCCCTTCAAAAGGAAGATACGGTCTTTCTCACCCTCCAGAACGGTCTTGGAAATGAAGAGGTGGTTTGTAAGCACGTCGACCGAAGCAAGGTGATGCTTGGCGTAACGAACCATGGAGCGACATTGTTGGGGCCAGGTCAAATCCGGCATGCTGGTCGCGGCCCCACGTCCATTGGCGAATTGGATAAAAAGACGAGTGATCGAGCCGACCAGATCGCTTGGATGTTTCGTAAAGCGGGTATCGAAACCGAGGTCTCTTCAAATATCCATGACCTCATATGGGCTAAACTTTTTGTGAATATCGGTATGAACGCCTTAACGGCTTTAACTGGATTTAAGAACGGACAGCTCCTCGATTTTCCCGAAACGTTGGGATTGATGGAGTCTCTGGTCTCTGAGGCGGTTGAGGTCGCCAAAAGAAAAGGAATCCGGATTGAAGGAAACCCAATTGAGAAAGTGAAAGCCGTCGCAGAGGCCACAAGAGAAAATCGATCCTCCATGGGGCAGGACTTTGACCACAGACGGAGAACTGAGATCGATGCGCTGAACGGAGCTGTGGCAAGGGAAGCAGAACGTTTAGGGGTCTCCGTTCCTTTTAATCGAACGATTGCAGACCTGGTGAAGGCCATCGAAAAAGGCTTTGGTTCCGTCTGCAGTTGAAATTCTAAATAAGCAAATCACTAACACCAACAACTTTCACGAAAAATAGATCCCCTCCCGTAATCCGTCGCTGAAGCGTGGGCGAAGTCCGCCGATCTGGCAGCAATGCCTTCTAAAATCTTATCAAGCGGATGGTCTAAATTTTTAAGGGTATGGGTAATATTCACTATCAGT
>CAZFJD010000118.1:0-9659 GCA_964518775.1 uncultured Syntrophaceae bacterium | reverse complement strand
TTGATCGGGCTGTCCTTCGGGACGAGAAAGGTGGTCTCCGAGAAAAAGAAAATTATACTGAAATCAACCACGTCTTCCCGCTCCTGCGTATAGGTGGTGGAGCCCATCTCCACGTCGACCGTGGCATTTGCCACCATGGGAATTCGGGTCTTGGTGGTCACGGTGAAGGGCTCAACCTCGATCTTTTTACCAAATCGCTCGGAGAGCTTTTGAGCGAGTTCGTAGGTCATGTCGACCGAAAAACCCACCTGCTTTCCCACCTTGGGATCGATGAAGGCGAAGGGAATGGAATCCTCCCGCCAGCCCACCCGGAGCTTCCCAGTCTTCTCGATCCGCTCCATGGTTTCATCGGCTAACACCACACTGCCGATGAGAGTCATAACTAAGAAAAAGCAAAAAGTGATGATAAAAAATTTTCTCATAAGGGCACCTCCTTTCATTGTTTTATGATTTTGATTGATTCCCACTATTGGTTTGAATGTTATCCACCTATCCTAAAAAATATCTATTATAGCAAGTTGAAAGTTTAGTCAAGTATTTTTCCCCTCGCAATCATTGACAGTTCGTTCAAAAATTTATTATATTTTTCTCTATCCAAATGGATTCTTAGGGCATTCGTTTTGAGCATTATTTAAGTAGAGTTTTGAAGTAGGTAAAGGAGATGCCTGAAAAGGTCATCGGTATTCTTGGAGGAATGGGACCAGAGGCGACGATCGACTTCTTCACAAAAATCGTCAAAGGGACAAAGGCAAGAAAGGATCAAGAGCATTTAAGGATTCTGATCAACAACAATCCCAAGATTCCCGATCGCACGTTAGCCGTCCAAGGAAAGGGCCCAAGTCCTTTACGTGAGGTGGTTCGGAGTGCCAAATTACTTGAGAGCGCTGGTGCAGATTTTATCGTGATTCCCTGCGTGACGGTCCACCACTTTTTTGAGCCCCTCCAGAAAAAAATTAAGATTCCTATCGTCCACCTTGTTGCGGAAACGGTGAAGTATGTCCAGACGAGGTTGAAAAGAATCCGCAAAATTGGGTTGATTGCAACTACGGGAACGGTCCGCACGGGTCTCTTTCAAAAAGCTTTTTCCAATAGTCCGATCGAGTTGATCCTCCCATCTCCTGAAGTCCAGAGGAAGTGGATTATGGAGGCTATCTACGGCAAGAGAGGAATCAAGGCCATGGGTCCCTCAGTCTATTCAAAACATCTCATCCTCAAAGCCTCCGGACATTTGATCGAGCAAGGGGCACAGGCCATCCTTGCGGGTTGCACTGAGATTCCGCTCGTATTAAAAGAAGGAGATCTTTCTGTTCCGGTGATCGATCCAATCTCCATTCTCGCCAATAGGGCTATCCAGAAGGCACAAGGCAGAAAAAGGAGTCATGTCGGCTCAGGTGTTTGATACGATTTATAAGATCGAGCTTCCCATCCCTTATCCGCTTAAGACAACCAATGTCTACTTCATCGACCAACCTCCAAAAACTCTCGTCGACACAGGACTTAAGACCGAAGCTTCCTTCGCGGCATTGAAAAAAGGGATGGAAAACATTGGCTTCAACCTGAAGTCGATCGAACGGATTCTCGTCACCCATGGCCATATCGACCACTATGGTCAGGCCAAAAGATTATCTTCTCTCTCAGATGCTCCCATCTACATCCATCCAAAAGAATATGGAAGGATTCGGTCGATCCTCCATATCTTAGGTTTTCTGAAAAAGGTGTTGCTGAGAAATGGGGTTCCAGAAGCCTTGGCAAACGAGGCTGTCCGTTATATCGAATCGGCCCAGAAGATGGCTGATCCTCTTGAGGAGGCCTTCTTCTTAACCGACGGGGATCCGATTCCGTTCCAATCGATGACATGGAGAGCTATCCATTGTCCCGGCCATAGTTCCGGTTTAATCTGCTTCCACTGGCCGGAGAAGAAAATTCTATTTACGGGTGACCACATTTTAAAGGAAGTGACTCCCAATCCGATCTTGGATATCTTAGGGGCCCGATCTCCTTTTCGTTATCCAAGCCTGAAGGATTATCTGGCTTCCCTGGAAAAGATCGAAAAGTTAGACCTCTCTCTTCTCCTTCCTGGTCATGGCGAAGAGATCGGCGATGCAAAGGGACTGATCCAAAAGATCTTCATCCACCACCGGGAGCGAATGGATCTTATCCTTACCTTCTTATCGAAAGGCGAAAAGACACCCTTTGAGATCGCCATGGATCTCTTTCCTGGAGTCCCCTCTTTCGAGGTCTTCTTGGGAATCTCAGAAGCCATAGGTCACTTAGAAATCCTGAGGGAGAAAGGGATGGTCAGGGTAATGGAAAAGGACAGGAAGGACTATTATTCTTTAGCGACCTGAAGACCACGAGTCTATCAATTCTGGTTGACTTATTCAATGCAAATTATTAGACTCCTAACGTGAGCATAGGAGGTGAAAAATGGCCTATAGAGTCTTTATAAGCCATAGTACTCGCGATCGAGGTATAGTTATATCTCTTTCAAATTTGCTTTCAAGATTTGGAATAGAAGTATTTGTAGCGGAATGGTATCTTACTCCAGGCGAGCCCCTGGATAAAAAGGTATTTACACAGATAGAGAAGGCCGACGGTGTGATCATTTTGCTAACAAAAAACGGAATGAGGTCAAACTGGGTGCAACAGGAAATCGGATATGCTCTTAAGGCTCGCAAACTGATTATCCCTCTTATAGAAAAAGGAACAAACTCCCAAGATTTAGGTGCTTTACAGGGGAAAGAATACATCGAATATGATTCCCTTCACCCTGAAGAAGCCCTCCTCAAAACATCTACGTTCGTGAAATCATTAAAATTGAAGAAAGAAGAAAAGGAAAAAACACTACTCATTGCCGGAAGCATTCTTGCCTTGCTCCTTTTACTTTCTGGAGGTGAAAAATGAAAATGCAGTACATTCCATCAAAAGATGAACTTGTCCTTAAAATTCGCCCTGTAAAGGGGAGGCCAAATAAAGATTTTCAACATTTTAAGTTATGGTGGGATGATGAAGGAAATATCGCCGCCATTGGTATTACAAACTATTTAAAGGAGTTAAAGGAATTTAGAAAGAATTTAAATGTAATCCAGCTAGGCGGCATTTGGAAAGGGGTAAAAATTACAGAACAAGATATCAAAAAAATACGAGAAGAATTGTTGACCAAGCTTGAGGAGGAATTTTAATGCCATGTGTTACTGATACCCATTCCATAATTTGGTATATGACTGAAGACCCCAAGCTTTCAACAGAAGCAAAGTTGGCTTTTGAAAATGCAGATGGCGGCCAGGACGATATTTTCATCCCTTGCATCACCTTTTTTGAATTACTCTATCTCACTGAAAAGCAAAAACTTGCAATCGATCTCGACAGTTTTATCTCGGTAGTATCCTCATCAAAAAATTACAAGATAGAGCCGCTTTGTCTACCAATCATTGAAAAAAGTAGATTAATATCAAGGGAAGAAATTCCGGACCCTTGGGATAGGCTAATTGCAGCTACCTCATTACATTTGGGATTTCCATTGATCACTCGTGACAAGTCTTTACAAAAAATAGGATTGAAAATCGTATGGTAATACGCCGATAGAGTAAAGAGGTATGAACAAGGCTCAGAGAATTAAATTAGAGGAAACTCTTGCCATCTATTTTAAGGAAGTCCATAAGATTTATACAGACGGCGATTTTAGGGAAGAAAGTTTCTATCCATCTTTTAAGCGGCTCATTGAAGACTGCTTCCAATCTCTTGAAAAGCAAACCGGAGTGAATGTCCTTGTTCTGCCAAGAAAGACAGAGGTGGGAATTCCCGACTTTCGGGTTGGTAAGAATGGTGAAATCATCGGGCGTCATCCACCGAGGAATGAGAAGGAAACTTCTTGAAACCTTTGACGAGATTTATATCCTGAATCTTCACGGCTCTTCGAGGATTGGCGAAAAGACTCCTGACGGCGGAAAAGATGAAAACGTTTTTGACATCCAGCAGGGCGTTGCCATTGCTTTGTTCATTAAACATGGTGGGAAACAATGAAACCAGAAATCAAGAACTGGTTAGATTCTGCTCAATATGATTTAGAGACCGCTGAGCACATGTTTAACACAGGTAGATACATCTATACCATATTTATGTGTCATCTTGCTCTTGAAAAGATGTTGAAGGCCAAAGTTCAAGAAATTACAGATAAAACACCCCCTAAAACTCACGATTTAGAATATCTTTTAGGAATTGCCGAGCTATCTCCAGATGAGGAAATGGAAAGGTTTATTGTTGAAATAAGCAATCTAAGTGTGGTTACAAGATACCCAAGCGATTTCCAAAGAATGGTTAAGGATTTTTCGCAGGAGAGAACGAAACTGATCATCAAAAAGACCAAGGAGGTTTTTCAATGGATAAAGAAATCTCTCATATCATAAATGAATATCAAAAGAGGCTCGAAACATTGGGTGTTAAGGTTAAAAAGATCATTCTTTACGGTTCTCATGCCGTAGGAGAACCGGAGGAAGATAGCGACATAGATTTGGTTGTTATTTCTGATGATTTTAAGAATATGGATCTTTGGGAGCGATTATCTCTTTTGGGGCGCGCCCGGATGGGGATAAAAAGACCGATGGAAATATTAGGATTTACTGAGGAAGAATTTGCTGAGACACCCATTGGTTCATTTATTGGTGACGAAGTTAAATCAAAAGGTGTGCAGGTGATATGAGTGAAAAGAAATTGGCCAAAATCTTTTATGCCGATCTGTGGGGGCTGAGGAAAGAGAAATACGATTATCTTTTCAAAAATGATGTTCGAACAACCAAATGGCAAGAGCTTGAACTTGCTTCCCCCTACTATTTCTTTGTTCCTAAAGATTTTGCCTTACAGGTTGAGTATGAAAAATTCTGGAAGGTGACAGAGATCTTTAAGGAATACTCAAGTGGCATTAAAACTCATCGAGATAATTTTGTGGTCGGGTTCACAAAGGAAGAACTAAAACAAAGACTCAGGGTATTTACTGGACCGTTATCAGACGAATTGGTCAGACAAAGTCTGATATATTAAAGTGGTAAAGGCCATCCGGTTAACGATCATACTGCAAGAAAAGATTGACAAGGTTTACAGAGAAAGCAAAAACTGAAACCATCACAACTTAATGCTTCCTGATCTCCTTCCCCATTATAGCGTTGGTCCTCTCTTTGCGTTAGCTGCGAATTTGGTCATGACCGTTCTCTGTCTCGTGACCTTGGCTCTTTACCGCAACTACAGACCCTTGCGAAGCCTCCTATTCTTCTACCTCTTCTCGACTTTCCTCTTCTTAGGTTGGGTCATTTATGGACTTCAGGAATCTCCGGAGTCTATCGTCTTAGGGTACAGAATCGATCTGGCAGCATTAGCCCTTTTGCCAGCCAGTTGGGGTTGGTTCATCTTGGCTCTTTTTGATGAGAGACCAAATCGGATTCCTTGGATTCTGACTGGAATAAGCCTTTGCCTTGCTGCCTTATCCCTTTTGGGCAATGGGCCTTATCTTTTGGGACTTCCTCTGGAGTCCCATCAGATTGCCGCAGGTATTTTGCGGCCTCAGTCAAAGCTCCTCAGACCGCTGGTCCATTCCTACTGCCTGGTGGTCTGTCTGCTTTACTTTTTCTTCGTCATGGTAAGGCTGCTCCATTCCAAAACTGGGCGACCCGTATACCTCTTCCCTGTCGCCATAGGGCTCTTATTCTGGTTCTTGGGTGGCCTACACGACGCAATACGCTCTGCAGGGATAGCCATCTTTCCAAGAGACCAGGTGTTGTGGTTTACCTCTTTTTGGCTCTCGATTTTTCTGACCCTGGCGGTTGCCCTCCATTTTCGCTCTTTAGAGCAGGCTGTGCGTGAGGCCCGAGATGTCTTTGAGCGATTCGTTCCTCCAGCCTATCTACGCCGCATTGCCAAGGAGGGTTTGGGTGCGATCCGCCTGGGTGAGGCTGCCCAACAATGGGTCGCTATCCTCTGCTGCGACGTCCGAGGGTTTACTGCTCTGTCCGAGCGGCTCAACCCGAGTGAATTGGTGGCCTTCATCAACCAGCTCCTCCAAAGAATCACCTCAGTCGTAAATGGGAGGCAGGGCGTGATCGATAAGTTTCTCGGCGATGCGGTCTTATCTACTTTCGAGGAGCCGGACTCGGCGGAGCGGGCAGTGGCCTGCGGGTTGGATATGCTCTCCGCAGTTGACTCATTCAATAACGAAAAGAATCTACCAAAGGACCAAAGAGTGAAGATCGGGATTGGCATCCACGCCGGCCCCGTTATCTTGGGGACCATTGGGGCCTCCGATCGGATGGATTCCACAGTTCTTGGCATGACTGTTAATTTGGCCAAACGCCTCGAAGAACTCACAAGGCCTTTGGGTGTGGACCTGCTCATTTCAGAAGAAGTAGCGAGTCGGTTGCCAGCCGGACACAGCTACCGACTCCGGAGGTTAGGTGACGTTTCTGTAAGAGGGCCTTCAGCACCTGTGGCCGTTGCAGAGGTATATAACCAGGACTCGCCTCATGTGCAAAACCTCAAGGACCGGGTCGAACCCTTGGTGTCAGAAGGGATCGAACTCTTCAGGGCTGGCCGTCCTGATGCGGCTCTGTCAAGGTTTCAGGAGGCCTTAACCATCTTCCCTCAGGATCCTCCCCTCCAACTCCTGACTACCTCTGTGAGGCAATTCTTAGGACAAGGGGAAAAGGTTAAAGGCAGAGCTCTGCTCGATTTCAGAGGGTCGAGCTGAAGAAGGGTGGACAAAATTCTCCATCTAAGGTGCCAAAAATGTCATTCCCTATTCAAGGTTCAGAATCTCAAAGGCTGATTCTGTAAAAATTCTAATAAGTTGACTGCCTTTAAGGGTTGGTATAGAAAATGCAAACTTCAATGGAACGATAAAGACCATTAAACACTTGGAAAAATAGGCTCAACAACCTTTTTGAACAATGTCGAAAAAAAGCGCACCTCTCCCTTTCAGTTTTCTTCCTTGACATAGAATGAGATTTATACTTATATGAGGCTCAGTCAGGACTTGGAAATGGCTTTAAAACTCAATTTGAAATAGGCGCAGTCAAAAGAGGCAGTTATCTTCTGAAGAGAGAAGGTCGGAGGAGAGATTATGGAGCATTTCAAACAATTCATCATGACTCATTTTGAGAAATTCCTTGTCGCTATCATACTGATCGCTGCATTTACCGGGACCTATTTTATCCAAGAGGAGGCCCTCGTCCTCAACTTTTATTACCTCCCGGTCCTTGTTGCGGGCTATTTTCTTGGACGCAGAACCGGTGTCCTTACCGCTGTCTTTTCTGTCCTGGCAGTGCTGGTCTTCGTCCTAATTTTTCCCCAGCGCTTCCTCGGTGAAAAGCTATTTTGGCAGAGCATCGCAAAGCTCTCCTCATGGGGCGGATTCCTCATTCTGGCCAGTGTCGCAGTTGGAAGTCTCTATGAGCAGAACGAACGCAAAATGCAGGACTTGAAGAACGCATACATCGGCATCCTCGAAATCCTCTCCAAATACCTCGAATCGACCGACCCTTATACGAAAGGCCATTCGGTTCGGGTATCAGAACTTGCCATAGAGGTCGCAGTGATTATGGATCTCCCCCAGAGAGAGATTGAAAACATTCGTGTCGCTGGGCTGCTCCATGACATCGGAAAGATTGAAATCAGTGGCGAAATCTTGCGCAAAGCGGCTGCATTGACCACTGAGGAACGGGAATTGATCGATGCCCATGCTGTCAAAGGCGCCTACCTCCTCTCCTCCGTTGGATCTGTCCTCAAGGAGGTCGTTCCGATCGTCATCGCCCACCATAAGTATTTCGTAGAGACCCTCGAAGCGGGAGAGAAGGATAGAGGAAAGATACCCTTGTCCGCTCGCATTCTTGCCGTGGCCGATTCTTTTGATGCAATGACTACTGACCGTCCTTACAGAAAGGGCATGCCCCCCTGGGAGGCCTTAGAAGAAATCGTAGCCAACGCTGGAAAACAGTTCGATCCTGAAGTGGTGGCAGCTTTCAAACATGTGGTCACGGCAAAACTCGAAAGGGTGTAGCATGCCGAGCACTGAGGTGCAAGAAAAAAATAAGCCCGCGGAGGTCGACCCCCGTGGGCTGCGATCACCCTAAGAAAACTTATTGAACCGTCTCACCTGGCTTCACCATCAGCACTTTCGTCTGCGGAACATCTTTCATCAATTTCACGAAGTCTTCAGCAGTTCCTGTCAAAACAGGCCAAGTTCCATAATGCATGGGGATCACATACTTCGATCCCAGAAGTTTTGCAGCATAGGTCGCCTCTCTCGGATCCATTGTGGAGCGGCTTCCAATAGGAAGAAGAGAAAGGTCCGGTTTATAGATCTCGCCGATGATCTTCATATCTCCAAAAACTCCGGTATCACCTGCGTGGTAAACGGTAAAACCATTTTCAAATCCGATGACAAACCCTGCAGGGTCTCCAGTATAAATGTCCTGACCCTCTACGGTGACACTCGAACTGTGAAGGGCATGAACCATTGTGATCGCAATGTCTTGAAAAGTATAAGTCCCTCCCTTATTCATCCCAACGACATTCTTCGCACCCTTCTTGGCCAAGTATCTTCCTAATTCAACCATAGCCAGAATTCTCGCATTAGCCTTCTCCGCAATCGAAAGGGTATCACCTAAATGGTCCCCGTGGCCATGGGTGACGAGGATGAGGTCAGCTTTCTCAACGGTCTTCATTTCCGCAGGAGTTTTCGGGTTTGCGCTCAGAAAGGGGTCGATGTAGATCACCACTCCCTTGGGTGAGACGATCTTAAAGGCTGCGTGTCCTAAATAGGTCACCTTCACACCCTTCCCAATCTCTTCGGCATGGAGGGGAATTGAAAAGAGCAACAATAAAATCGCCACAACAAATAAAATTGACCTAAAATGTCTCATCACAACCACCTCCTTTTTTGGCTAAATTTTTCGCCTTCCAAAATAGACTCGATAGATCGCAAAGCCTTCTTCCCCAGAACGGAGTGGACGATTTTCTGGCATTGGGATGGATGAAGCAAAAATGTCGGCATTTGACATTTTGCAATCTCTCTTCGAAGCCTCTCCCGTCCTCCACCCCTTCAAAGTAGTCTGGAATCCAATATCCCAAAGAGGAAAATGCGCTTTCTTCTCCAGAATGAGAATGATAAAAATCCATAAAATTTTCAAGAGAGGACTTCACTCGGAATGCCTTGGGATCAAAGTGCCAAGGAGCGCCCGGCTCCATCCCAATGGTAAAGGTCCGAATGCCTCTCACATTGGGATACCGATTTCTTATCTCTCTTTGGAGACGAACTGTCTGGTGAAGATCTGCTTCCTTTTCGAATGGAACGCCGATGGTGAAGAAAACGTCACAGAAGACTCCGTGTTGTCTCAGTTGGTCAAGGCATTCCATCAAATCCCGATTCGTATAAGCGTTCCCTTTATGCATCTTCCTCAGTCGGTCTGACCCCACATCGGGTGAAAGAACGATCCAGGATTTCGATCCAGGAAAGGTCTCGTTGAAAGACTTGATAAAATGGAGCGTCGGGAGCCCAAAGCACTCAAAGGAGCATTCCATCCGAATTCCCTCCTCTCGAATGCGAGAGAAGAGGTCAAGAAAATATTTGGGCTCTTTGGGATAGGGGTCAAAGCAGATGTGGAAGGTCTCGTATC
>CAZFJD010000117.1:4399-9662 GCA_964518775.1 uncultured Syntrophaceae bacterium | reverse complement strand
TCTTCCAATTTCATCATCTCCTCCCCGAGTTCAATGCGTTGGAAAATACGATGATGCCCTGCCTCATTCAAGGGATCTTGAAGAAGGAGGCGGCATTGCGTGCCGAGTCCATCCTCACCCTCGTCGGTCTGAAAGAGCGTCTTTCCCATAAACCAGGGGAGCTCTCCGGCGGCGAACAACAACGGGTGGCCGTGGCCAGGGCCTTGGTGTTGGAACCGAAAGTCCTGCTGGCCGATGAACCCACCGGCAACCTGGATACGAAGACAGGGGAATCGGTCTTTCATCTCCTTGAGGAGCTGAACCAGATCAGGAATGTCACGCTCATCATCGTGACGCATAATCTGACATTGGCGAGCCAGTTGCCTCGTCAGGTCCGCCTGGTGGATGGAAAAGCACTCGAATAGATCAGGGCCGATTTACCCCATTGGATAGTAAACATCCGGCGGGGTTTACAAAAAAAATTAGATTTGGTATGAAGGACGAAATTTTCACATCATACTCTATCCCATGTTAAGATTGGTTCGGTTCTCTGATAGTGATTCCCTCAGGATGATGGGTCAAAGCCGAAACGTCATCTTGAAGGGGATCTGGCTTGTCCTTCTCATCCTCTGCCTCCTTATGGGAATCTGTGATGGAAGGGAGGATATCATTTACAAAATCACAGTCCTCGGAAATGTGAAGGTCGAGGAAGGGGTGGTTCGCGCAGCGATAAAGAGCCGAGAGGGAGGACCGTTCTCCATTGAACAGCTACGCGAGGATCTTCGATCCATTTTCGGTTTGGGTTACTTCTCCGATGTTCAAGTCGATATGAAATCGACCCCGCAGGGTAAAGAGATCATCTTTATCGTTGTCGAGAGACCCTCCCTCAAAGAGATCTTGATCACCGGAAATCAAAAGGTGAAGCTCGACGCCATCAAGGAGAAATTGACACTGACTCCGCGTTCCATCCTTAACCTCGAAAAGGTGAAGGAGAATTCGGAAAATATCCGAAAGCTTTACTTCTCCAAAGGGTATTACGGGGTGAACGTAGAGTACAAGGTCGATTACCTGGAGACGAACGAAGCCGTGGTCACCTTTCATATCACCGAGGGCCCTAAGGGACATATCAAAAAAATCATATTTAAAGGAAATAGGAAGATCAAATCTTCTGACCTGAAGAAGGTGATGATGACCAAACAGAGAAATATCTTCTCCATCATCACCAAGACGGGAATCCTCGACGAAGATATCCTCAAGAATGACATCCAACTCTTGACGGCTTACTATATCGATCACGGTTATCTCGATGCAAAAATCTCCGAGCCAAAGGTCGACTTTCATGATCCGAAACGGATTCGCATTGAGATCGAGATCGCTGAGGGGCCTCAATACCAACTGGGAAACATCGACTTCAAAGGCGACGTCCTCACCACCAAGGAGGACCTCTTCAGGGTTCTTAAGGTCAAGAGAAACGATGTCTATCGCATGTCGCTCATCCGAAAAGAGGTGAGTGCTCTCACCGAAGGGTTTGCCAATCAGGGCTATGCCTATGTGGAGATCACACCCGAAACCTCTGTGGACTCCCAGAACCGCTTGGTCCATGTGACCTTCGACATTGAGAAGAAGAAGAGCGTCTCTTTTGAAAAGATTCAGATCACTGGAAATACAAAGACCCGTGACAAGGTCATCCGCCGTGAGCTCCGGGTGGCTGAAGGGGAACTTTACAGTTCCACGGCGCTGAACAGAAGTCGAGATCGACTGAAGCGGACGGGGTACTTCAAGGAGGTTGAATTCACCACGAGCCGAGGAAGCGGCGACGAAAAGATTAACCTCGATGCCAAAGTGGAGGAGGCGCCTTCGGGTGCTCTCACTTTTGGGATAGGTTACAGTTCATTAGAGAATGCGATCGGTACTGCCTCCCTCTCCGATCGAAACCTATTCGGTTTGGGTTACCATGGGTCTCTGAGGTTCAGATTGGGAGCAGAGAGCAGAGATTTCAGGTTCAGTTTTACTGACCCCTATTTTCTGGGTTATCCCTATTCGGCAGGCATCGACCTCTATAATGAAAAAAATGAGTACTTCGACACCTATTCTTATAAAATTGTTGGAGGGGACATCCGTTTTGGAAAGGAATTGACCGAAAATACCCGCATGGATGCGATGTATAAATTAGAGAGAATCGAAGTCTACCATGTGGCAGAGGATGCCTCCCGATTCATTAGGGAACAGGAAGGAAGGGCCACAACCAGCGCTATTTCGCTCACCCCTTCCATAGATACCCGAGATGACTTCTTCGTGCCGACTCGGGGGGCACGACACAGTCTCTCCCTTCAATACGCAGGAGGTATCTTAGGGGGTGACAATGAGTATGTAAAAGTCCAGGCAGAGACCAGCTGGTACTTCCCCATGCCCTTGAGTACCGTCCTCAACCTCCGTGCACAAGTAGGACTCATTGAACCTTACGGTGGCAAGAAAGCCCCTATCTATGAAAAGTTCTTTGCGGGAGGGATGCATACAGTGCGAGGGTTCGAATATGGCAGGGCTGGTCCCATGGATGAAAACCGAGAGCCCCTGGGCGCAGAGAAGATGGTGGTCTTCAATTCTGAACTGATCTTTCCCCTCGCCCGCGAGATTGGGCTGAGAGGGGCTCTCTTCTGGGATATTGGAAAGGGGTTTGATAAGTTTAAAGACCTTACCCCCATAAGAACAGGGATAGGGATGGGAATCCGTTGGTTCTCCCCATTTGGTCCGATCCGTATCGATATCGGATTCAACCCCAGCCCCAAAAGAGGGGAAAAAAGTAGAGTGATCGATTTTACAGCAGGAACCGTTTTTTAGAACAACCCTTTAAATACAGTCATTGAGTCATTCGTCATTAAGTCATTTAATGACCCAATGACCGAATAACTTAATGACGAAATTGTATTCAGTTTGTTCACAATGTTTACAGAGAGGAGAAATGGCAATGGATGGTAAAAAGTTCGTAATCTTCATTGGAATCGTTCTCATCCTGGGAGGATGGCTTGGATGGTCTTTTGCTGCAGAACTAAAAATCGGCTTCGTGGATATTCAAAAAGCAGTCAACGAATGCAACGCAGGCAAAGAGGCAAAAAAAACCATTACCAAAGAGGTGGAAAAGTTTCAACGTCTCGTCGTTGAGAAACAGAGAGAGTTACAAACGGCGAAAGAATCTCTCGAAAAACAGGCGCCGATGCTCAATCCAGAAGCCAGAGCGACGAAAGAGAAAGAATACCAAACAAAACTGCGCGAATTCCAGAGATGGGGCGAGGATAATCAAAACGAGATTAATCAGAAACGAGCCGAGATGGAGCGAAATATCTCATTAGGTCTTCAGAAGGTAATTAGAAAATTGGGCGAGGACGAAGGCTACTCCCTTGTCTTGGAGAAGAATGAGAACATCGTGCTCTTCGCTTCCAAATCGATTGATCTCACCGATCGGGTGATCAAGCTCTTTGATACCCAGAAGCGGTAATAAAACTCTAAGCACGAAATCCGAAATTCGAAACAAATTCGAATGACCAAAGCCCGAAATTCAAAAAGAGTAAATAAAGTGACTTTTGGGAATTTGACGATTTCGATTTAGGGTTTGTTTCGCCCGCCTGCGCGAAGCCGCTTCGGCGAAGGCAGGGATTTAGATATTCGGATTTCGGATTTTCAAATGAGGCCTTGAGAATAGATAAGGATTAATGGGTAAAGGTAAGAGAAATGAAAAAACGCCTTAAGGAATTAGCTGAATGGGTGGGTGGAACGGTTGTCGGAGATGAAGAGATAGAGATCTCAGGGGTGGCAGCCATCGACGAGGCTCGTTTCGGGGAGATCACATTTATCGCCACGCCCAAGTATCTTCCCAAGCTCAGCGAGACCAAGGCCTCTGCGGTCATCGTCCCGAAAGAGATCACCTCCTCTCACAAACCCCTCCTCTGTGTGGACAATCCCTATTTGGCCTTTGCAAAGATCTTCACGCTCTTTGCGCAAAGGCCTTACCAACCCAAGGGGGTCGATCCCCATGCTTGGATCAGCCCCACTGCCCAGTTGGGCCGAGAGATCACCATCTACCCCTTTGTCTCCATCGGGGACCGATCCTCGATCGGGGACCGTGTGATCCTGCATCCCGGAGTCTATGTGGGAGAGGACTCTTCCATCGGAGACGATTCTGTCCTATATCCTAACGTCTCCATTTATCCCGGCACGGTGATTGGTAAGCGGGTCATCCTCCACAGTGGTGTGGTGGTAGGAAGCGATGGATTTGGATATGTGAAAGATGGAAAGAAAAATGTGAAGATCCCCCAGGTGGGAAAGGTTGAGATCGAGGATGACGTTGAGATCGGAGCGAATACCACCATCGATCGAGCCACACTCGGCAAGACGATCATTCGAAGAGGGGTGAAGATTGACAACCTCGTCCAGGTCGCCCATAATGTGGTGATCGGCGAGGACTCGATCATCGTCGCCCAAGTTGGGATTGCAGGTTCGACAAAGATCGGGAGCAATGTCACGCTCGGCGGGCAGGTGGGAGTGGCGGATCATGTCGAGATCGGAGATAATGTCATGATCGGTGCCCAATCCGGAGTGGCCCAGGATCTGGCTCCAAACCAGGCCTACACAGGAAGTCCTGCCTTGCCCCATCGGGACTTTCTCCGAGCAGCCATGACCTTTCCAAAGTTGCCGGAGATGAGAAAGACTCTCATCGACATCGAGAAGCGGCTGAAGAGGATCGAAGAGGCCCTCTCTTCGAAGGGGAAGGAGAAGTAGATGATCGAGATCAAAGAGATCATGAAGATCTTGCCACATGCCTACCCCTTCTTACTGGTGGATCGCATTGTAGAGATGGAGCCGGGAAAACGGATCGTGGGGATTAAGAATGTGACGTATAACGAGCCTTTCTTTCCCGGTCACTTCCCCAATCGGCCCATCATGCCAGGCGTGCTCATTGTGGAGGCAATGGCCCAGACCGCCGGTGTGCTCGCTTTCAAATCGATGCCGGAGGAGAGCCAGAAGAAGCCTGTCTATTTCTTAGGGCTGGACAATGTCCGATTTCGAAAGCCTGTCGTCCCTGGAGATCAGCTTCGTCTTGAATTGGAGGTCACTCGGCATCGCCAATCGATATGGGGATTTAAAGGAAAAGCCTCTGTCGATGGAAAACTGGTCGCTGAAGCAGACCTGCTCGCCATGTTGGGAGAGGAAGAATGATTCATCCTACTGCCATCATCCATCCAGAGGCCAACATTGAAGAAGAGGTTGAGATCGGTCCTTACTCTTTTAT
>CAZFJD010000117.1:0-4389 GCA_964518775.1 uncultured Syntrophaceae bacterium | reverse complement strand
TGTCGGAGAAGCTCCTCAAGCTTTTGCTTATAAAGGAGAGAAGACTTCTCTCCAGATCGGCGATGGGAATATCGTTCGAGAGTTCGTGACGCTGCATCGAGGTACTCCTCATGGTGGCGGGAAGACGGTCATTGGGAATGGCAACTACTTCATGGCTTACTCCCACGTGGCCCATGACTGCAATATCGGAAATCATGTTGTCCTTGCCAATGGAGCTACCTTAGCCGGACATATCCTGATCGAGGACTATGCCATCATCGGTGGACTCTCCGCCATCCATCAGTTCTGCCAGATCGGCACCCATGCCTTTATCAGCGGCCTCACCGGTGTCACCTTAGACATCCCTCCCTACATGTTAGCATCGGGAAGCCGGGCTAAACTCTTCGGGCTTAACACGGTTGGTCTCAAACGCCATCACTTTCCAGAGGGGACCTTAAAGGTCTTGAAGAAGGCTTATCGTATCATTTTTCGGTCCGGCCTGACATTGGAGAAGGCGGTGAAGCAGATTGTGGAGGATGAGATCTCCCGATCGCCAGAGGTCCAACACCTCATCCTTTTCATCCAGCATTCAAAGAGGGGGATCAGCCGTTAAGTGGATAAGATCCGAGTCGGCGTGGTTGGTGTCGGTTACTTGGGCCAATTCCATGCAGAAAAGTACGCCCATATGGAAGGGGTGGAATTGGTCGGCGTGGTCGATATTGATTCACCCCGTGCCAAGGAGGTTGCGAAACGATATCGGAGCGGACCCTTCTTCCACCACGCTGACCTTTTCTCTAAGGTTCAAGCGGTCAGCATCGCAGTCCCTACACTGTTACACTATTCCATCACAAAAGACTTTTTCTTACAAGGAACGGATGTCCTACTGGAAAAACCTATCTCCAATACGCTTGACGAGGCCGACGAGCTCATTCAGTTGGCAGAATCGAAGGGGCTGATCTTCCAGGTAGGCCACTTAGAACGTTTTAATGGCGCCCTTTCCGCATCGGAGGAGTTCATCCAATCACCTCTCTATATCGAATCCCATCGGCTGACCCCTTTTCCAGGAAGGGGAACCGATGTGAATGTCGTTTTGGATCTGATGATCCACGATATCGATATCCTTCTCAGTTTGGTGAAATCAAAGGTGAAGAAGATCGATGCCGTGGGAATTCCAATCCTCACCCCATCCTCGGATATTGCCAATGCCCGAATCGAGTTCGAAAATGGGTGCGTAGCCAATTTGACAGCAAGCCGAGTCTCCAAGGAGAAGACCCGCAGAACCCGAATCTACCTGTCCAATGGTACCCTCTCCATCGATTATCTCTCTCAAAAGGCCTCTTTCTCCAAAAGGGTGGATCCGTCGAGAAGAGATAAGATTCCCGAGATCGTCACAGAAGAGATTTCTGTTAAGAAGGTCGATTCCTTGGAGACTGAGATCCATTCTTTCATACGGAGCGTAAGAACCCGGAACCCTGCCCGTGTCTCTGGATGGGACGGAAAGCGGGCGCTGGAGATGGCGCTCGAGATCATCCAGAAGATTGGGGAGGGTCTCGAAAAAAAGAAGTAGAATGACGATTGGACGAAGAGGTCCGAAGAAGATTTTGATGGTCGCCGGAGAAATTTCAGGGGACCTCCACGGCGCCCACTTGATGGAAGCCATCCTTCGCATCGATCCAGAAATCCAGTTTTTCGGCGTCGGAGGCGACCGCTTAGAAAAGACAGGGATGAAAATCCTCTACCACTCCCAATCCCTCTCGGTCGTTGGAATTACAGAAGTCCTTTTCAAAATGGGATCCATCATGAAAGCCCTACGAGGCTTGAAGCAGTTCCTCAATCAGGAGAAGCCGGATCTCGCCATTCTGATCGACTTCCCTGACTTCAATCTCCGATTGGCAAAGATTGCCCATCGCAGGGGTATTCCCGTCCTCTACTATATCAGCCCTCAGGTTTGGGCTTGGAGACCCAAAAGGGTTCATTTGATCGCTCGATGCGTGAAGAAGATGGTCGTCCTCTTCCCTTTTGAGATCCCATTCTACGAAGCAGTGGGGGTCGATGTCGAATGGGTCGGCCATCCCTTACTCGATATCGTCAGGCCTACCCTCCCGAAAGAGATTGCCTTCGAACAGTTCGGTCTCGATCCCAAACGGGGAACCATTGCCTTACTCCCTGGAAGTCGAATCCATGAGGTGAAAAGGCTTCTTCCTCCGCTTCTATCTTCGGCCCAACTCCTCCAGAAGGAGATTCCAGATCTTCAGTTCATCATTCCTTTGGCTCCGGGCATCCCTGAAGCGATCTTATCACCCTGGATGAGAAATATCTCTGTGCCTGTGAAAGTGGTTAAGGGTTGGACGTATGATGCAATGAATATCTCTGAACTTCTGATCACGGCGTCGGGAACCGCGACGCTGGAGGCCGCGATTCTTGGAAAGCCTATGATCGTTGTTTATAGGGTCTCTTTCCTCTCTTATTGGGTTGGAAGGGGATTGATCCAGGTGGAGCATATTGGCCTGGTCAACCTGGTGGCAGAAAGAGAGATCGCACCCGAACTGATCCAGAATGAGGTCAGTCCACAAAGGATCGCCGATGAGGCTCTTCGCATCATGAGAGATCCGATCTTGCAGCGACGGATGACCGAAGCCATGGCAGGTGTTCGTCAAAGTTTGGGAGAACCTGGCGCAGCCCAGCGAGCAGCCAGTATTGTCACTTCGTTGTTATACGAAGGGGAGGCATAGGATGTCCATTTACCGAAGGCTCCTCCATTTAGTAAAGCCTTATTGGATCAAGTTGGCCTTCTCCATGATCTTTATGCTCTTCGTCTCCCTTCTGACAGCTGCCCAGGCATTCCTTGTGAAGCCCGCTCTGGACGATGTCTTCCTCAAGAAAGATATGAGGATGCTCTTTCTCCTGCCCGTGGCCATCATCGTCCTTTTCCTCCTGAAAGGGATCTTCGATTACGGCCAGGCTTACCTGATGAACTTTGTAGGTCTGAGGGTGGTCGCAGATATGCGGGAGAAACTCTACAATCATCTCCAGAATCTCTCCCTTTCCTTCTTCACCAAGACGCCCACTGGCATCCTCATCTCTCGGATTACGAATGATGTCAACCTTCTTCAGGGGGCCGTCTCCAATGCCTTCACTGGCCTTGTCAAAGATGCCTTCACCATCATGGGCCTCGTCGGCGTGGTCTTCTACCGCAATTGGAAATTGGCCATCATTGCGTTCATCATCTTCCCAATCGTCGTCTTTCCCATCAAAGAATTTGGAAAGAGGCTTCGCAAATTCAGCCGGAAGGGTCAGCAGCGAATGGGTTCAATCACCACATTCCTTCACGAGACCATTACCGGGAACCGGATTGTGAAGGCCTTCAATATGGAGGAGTATGAGAAGCGCCGTTTTGCTGAAGAGAACGAACGCTTCTTCCAGATTATTCTCAAGCGGGTGAGGATCAGAGCCCTCTCTCATCCGCTCATGGAACTGATCGGAGGGTTGGGAGTGGCTCTGATCATCTGGGTCGGGGGTTATAGTGTCGTTCGGGGAGAATTGACTCCGGGGACATTCTTCTCATTCATGGCCGCCCTTTTCATGCTTTATGCCCCTGTTCGGGATCTGAGCAAGGTCAACCTTGAGATTCAGGAAGGCATGGCAGCCGCCGTGCGTGTCTTCGAGCTCCTCGATACTCCCTTAGACATCAAGGAAGTAGAAGGAGCGCTCTCCCTTCCAGCCATCTCAAAAGGGATCGATTTCCAAAATGTCGGTTTTAAATATGGGTCAGATGCCGTGCTCAAAGAGATCACCCTCCATGTGAAGGTAGGTGAGGTGATCGCCTTGGTCGGAATGAGCGGAGCAGGAAAAACCTCCTTGGTCAATCTTCTGCCTCGGTTCTATGATGTCGATGATGGCCAAATTCTTATCGATGGGGTCGACGTCAGAAAGGTCACCCTCAAATCCTTAAGAGATCAGATCGGTCTGGTGACCCAGCAGACCATCCTTTTTAACGACACCGTGCGAAATAACATCGCCTACGGCAATATGAAAAGCTCTGAAGAAGAGATCATTGAAGCAGCCAAGGCAGCCAATGCCCACGATTTCATCGAAAGGCTCCCCCAGGCTTTTGACACCGTCATTGGTGAGCAGGGTGTAAAACTTTCGGGTGGTGAACGCCAGCGCCTTTCCATTGCCAGAGCCCTTTTAAAGAATGCACCCATCCTGATATTGGACGAAGCAACCTCATCGCTCGATTCCGATTCCGAAACAGAGGTTCAAAGGGCCCTCGAACGCCTGATGAAAGGCCGAACCGTCTTCGTCATTGCCCATCGACTGTCCACCATTCGAAATGCCTATCGGATCATTGTCCTCTCGGATGGTCGAATTGTGGAAGAAGGGACTCATGAGCAGTTGATGGCCTTTAAC
>CAZFJD010000116.1:0-9681 GCA_964518775.1 uncultured Syntrophaceae bacterium | reverse complement strand
TGGCCAATACATCATATTCTTCAGGCCTTAAAAGAATCTGTTGAAACATCGCATCCGCAATTCGATCTTTGAGAACAATCTTCCCTTCGGGAAGATTCGTTGCCCCTTTACCCGTCCCACTCAATTCACTCTCTAAGAGAACCCTCTCTCCAAACTCCTCCTTGGCCACCTCATAGCCCCAATCTCGAAATGCCCCTTCAGTGAACTTCATGATATTTCCTTTATGAACCAACGTAACACTTTTTCGTCCACGGGAGAGCGCATACCGGATGGCCATTCGGACGAGCCGTTTTGTTCCAAAACGGCTGATAGGCTTTATCCCGATCCCAGAATCTTCTCGAATCTCCTTTCCTAATTCCTTCTTAAGAAACTCTCTCAACCGGGACGCCTCCTCCGATCCTTCTCTCCACTCCATTCCTGCATACACATCCTCGGTGTTCTCCCGAAAGACCACCATGTCCACTTTCTCCGGGTGCCTCAGCGGGCTCGGTGTTCCTAAGACATATTTTACAGGCCGGATGCAGGCATAAAGATCAAGCCTTTGCCGCAGTAACACATTGATGCTTCGAATCTCTCCGGCCACAGGAGTCGCCAGCGGACCTTTGATCCCCACCTTATATTCTCGAATCGTCTCAATTGTCTCTTCTGGAGCCCATTCGTTTTTCAGTTGGAAGGCCTTCTCTCCTGCATGGACTTCAAGCCAGTGAATTTTTCTTTTGGTTCCATAACACTTCTCTACCGCAGCATTGAAAACACGAACCGATGCCTTCCAGATATCCGGCCCCACTCCATCCCCTTCAATATAGGGGATGATTGGCTGATCAGGAACGATGAGCGATCCATGGGTCGTGTACTCACTCTTCTCACCAGTCATTTTTACTCTGGACCTCTTGGTTTGAGTTAGGAGTTCGTAGTTCGGAGTTTCAAAACTCAATACTCTGAACGAATTACTCCAAACTAAAGCAGTCCCTCATCTGCCAGACTCCGATAATGATCTCCTGCCAAGATGATATGATCGTAAACCTTGATCCCTAAAAGGCGACCTGCCTCCACCAGCTGTTTCGTAATCCGGAGATCTTCCTCACTGGGGTTCGAATTTCCACTCGGATGATTGTGGATCAGGATGACTCCTGAGGCACTTTCCAACATGGCCTCGCGAAAAACATCCCTGGGATGAACGATGCTCGCATCGAGCGTCCCCTCGGAGATGATAACTTCCTTAAGCAACCGATTGGCTCGGTTGAGAAGGAGAGCCCTGAAGACCTCTTTCCTTAAGTCCCTCATGAGTGGCAGATAATGACTGGCAACATCGGCGGATCGCTTAAAGGATGGTTTGTTCACGTTTCTCTCGGACTGGATTCGCCTCACCAACTCAAAGGCCGAAGAGAGGGTAGCTGCTTTGGCAGATCCAATCCCCTTGACCCTGGTCAATTCCGAAGGAGAACGGGAGGAGAGATTTTGGAGAGATTCATACTGGTCTAAGAGTTCTCTTGCCAAGTCGATGGCGGTCTTCCTTCTCGTCCCTTTCCCAAGCAAGATTCCCAAAAGCTCAGCTTCACTTAGATGCTGCGGCCCATGTTGAAGCAACCGTTCCCTCGGTCTCTCCTTCTTCGGCCATCTCGTAATTTTGTAAGGGGATTCAGCCATAATACCTTACGTCGTGGATGCAACGGGCGCAGACCTCTTTCCGAAAAGCTTAGCGAGGAGGATGCTCAGCTCATAGAGCCCCATGAGAGGAAGGGCCATGAGCACCTGGGAGATGATGTCAGGTGGCGTCATCACAGCAGCAAAGACGAAGATCAGAAGGATGGCATACTTCCTTTGTCGGGCCAATGTCTTTGCATCGATCACCCCGATCTTTGCCAAAAGCAATAAGACGACAGGGAATTCAAAAACGAGACCAAAGGCCAATAAAAATTTGATGCTGAAGGAGAGATACTCCTTCATGCTCGGCATGGGTTTGATGAAATCGGTGGCGTAGCTCAAAAGGAACTTAAAACCGAAAGGGATGGCAACAAAGTATCCAAAAAGAATCCCCATCGCAAAGAAAAGAGACCCGAGAGAGACAAAAGGGACGACGTATCTCTTCTCATTTCGATACAATCCGGGTGCCACAAAAGCCCAGATCTGGTAGAGGACGAAAGGGGAGGCTAACATGAGGCCTGCAATCAAAGCTACTTTCATATAGGTAAAGAACGCTTCGGCCACACTGGTAAAGATCAAGGAACCTCCCGGAGGCATCATTTCTAAAAGGGGGGCGGCGAGGATATCGAAGAGAATCTCTTTTAAAGCGTAGCAAAGGACAAAACCCAGGCCAATGGCGATAAACGAAAAGATTAAACGATCTCTCAGCTCTTTTAAATGAGACGTCAGAGGAAGTTTTTTTTCATCCATGGGAAGGGACCTCTTTCTTTGCCCCTTCTGGCTCCTCCTTCCTTTCCTTCTCGAGCTGCTCCTCTCCAGGGGTCGATGGCGCTTCGAGGGGTGAGGTCTCTGCAGGCTTGGAAAAAAGTGGTAAGATTCCTTGCTTAGTCTCTGGAAAGATGAGAGACTCGGCAGTAGCCGATGTCTCAGTGGCAGCCTCTGGAGGGACAGCAGCCTCTTCAGCAACCCCCGAAACCTCTTCAGCCAAATTAGCGATAAGGCTCTCTTTCTCCTCCGTTAAGGTGTTCTTCAATTCCTCCAAATCCCTGGTTTCTGCCTCAAAACTCTCCTTCACCTCTTCAGTTGCCTTCTTAAATTCCCTCATCGCTCGGCCAAAGGCCTTGGCCAACTCCGGGAGTTTGTTGGGACCGAAGACGATTAACGCAATCGCCAGGATGATCAGCAGTTCCGGCAATCCAATATTGAACATAGGGTCTCCTTCGGAGTTTTATATCATAATTTTTCTCACGAATGCAATAAGGGAGGAGAGGAGTTAATGTAATCGCAATAAAGCGAAGGAATCGATGGCTTACCGACACGAAACACGCCTGCCTGTCGGCAGACAGGGTAAGCAGGGACACGCTTGTCCGCCGAAGCGCTTCAGCGCGCAGGCCCAGTCACGTTTCTAATGGATTGAGTTTTGACGTAGAGGATGATATAAACTAAAGAAACCAGAAAAACGAAATAGACCGGAAGAAATCAGCAATGACCGTCATCCATATCAACGTCCCTTATTCCATGCTCCTCCAACGGATCGATTTTGCTATCGAGAATCGAATCCATCCGGAGATCTATTTCAGCGCCGAGGACTTGGACGCCTGCCGCGAGAAGGATCTGAAACATTTGGCTGAGGTCCTTCGACAGAACGCACTGGAAACGACCTTACACGGCCCTTTTATGGATTTAAGCCCTGGAGGAATCGATCGAAAGATCAAGGAGGTCACCTCCAACCGTTTTTTGAAGACAATCGAACTGGCTCATCTCTTTAGGCCCAAGGTGATCGTCTTTCATCCTGGGTATGAAAAATGGAAATTCGACGGAAATGTGAAGCTTTGGCTCGAGAGCAGCCTCCGAACCTGGGGGCCTTTGGTCAAGAGGGCCCAGCATTTGGGGTTAACACTCGCCATCGAAAATGTCTTTGAGGAGACTCCTGATTCCTTAGCCATGCTCCTCAGCGAGATCGCTTCGCCCCATTTTCGATTCTGCTTCGACACGGGCCATTACCATCTCTTTAGCAAAAGCCCTCTTCCGATCTGGTTTGAAAGCTTAGGAAGATATCTCTTTGAAGTCCACCTCCATGACAATCATCGAGAGATGGATGAACACCTTCCAGTGGGCGAAGGAGATTTCGATTTCGATCGATTCTTCCACCTCCTTTCGAAATCTGGATCGCATCCGATCTATACCATCGAACCCCATGAAGAGGAACATCTTCAAAAGGGTTTGGAGGCGGTGAGGCAATACATCAGATAGAATTCGAAGCACGAAATGGTTTAAACTCTAAACACTAAACTCTAAATCCTAAACAAATGCAAAACCTGAAACTCAAAAAGATTATACGGTTTTGAGTTTTGTACTTTGGACATTTGAATTTGTTTAGAGTTTAGGGTTTCGAGTTTGGGGTTTAACATCTTTGTTTTGCCTGCCTGCCGCAGGCAGGGATTTCGATATTCGAATTTCGTATTTTTCCAATGGAGGATACTGTGGCTCATCGAATTGAAGTTGAATTAAAAGAAGGGGTCCGAGATGCTTTGGGTGAAAAGGTAAAGCGGAGGATCCAAAATGATCTTCGTCTACCCGTTGAATCGGTGAGGACGATCTCTGTCTTCACCCTCGATATAGAACTTTCTCACAAGGAATTGGAGAAGACTGCATCCGGCCCCTTTTTTGACCCAATCGTTCAGACATATCAGATCAATGAACCGTTGGCCCGGGATTTCGATTGGTTGGTTGAGGTTGGCTTTAAGCCCGGTGTCACTGATAACGTTGGAAAGACGGCCAAAGAAGCGATCCAATGGAGACTCGGAAAGAAATTGAAAGATGAAGAAAAGGTTTATACCTCCACTCAATATCTCTTTCGAGGGAATCTGAGACGAGACGAAGTAGAGAGGATCTGTACCGAGCTCTTAGGAAATTCCCTTATTCAGAGATTTGAAGTCTGGAAATCCAATGAATGGAAGGACAAGATTGAACCTAAAGTCCCAAGGGTCTGGGAGCAAGAAGGAGGAAGGGTTGAGCAGATTGACTTGGAGATCGGAGACGAGCTTCTTCTCCAATTGAGCCAAGACCGGCTCTTGGCCCTCGATCTTAGAGAGATGAAGGCCGTTCAAGACTATTTTCGGAATCCCGTTACCCTTGAAGGCCGAAGGAAATTGGGCCTCGGGAGAAAAGTGACCGATGTCGAATTGGAGGCCATTGCCCAGACCTGGTCTGAGCATTGTAAACATAAGATCTTCAATGCCTGGATTGAATACTTTCCTGCCTGGCCGGAAGGCAGGGGTGCAGAGGGAGATCGAAAGGAGATCGACAGCCTCTTTAAAACTTATATCAAGAGAGCCACTGAGGAGATTCGTTCCTCCCTCGGGAATCGGGATTGGTGCGTCTCGGTCTTTGATGACAATGCCGGTGTGATTCGCTTCAACGAAGACTATCATTTGGTCTTCAAAGTGGAAACGCATAATACGCCGTGCGCTCTCGATCCCTATGGGGGGGCATTGACCGGTATTGTTGGAGTCAACCGGGATCCTTTCGGAACAGGAAAAGGGGCTAAGCTCATTTTCAATGTGGACATTTTCTGTTTTGCCTCCCCTTTTTACAACAAACCCCTTCCTCCGCGCCTTTTCCACCCAAAAAGAGTCTATGAAGGAGTGAGAGAAGGAGTGGAACATGGAGGCAACAAAAGCGGAATCCCAACGGTCAATGGAGGGGTTGTCTTTGACGATCGCTATTTGGGAAAACCTTTAGTTTATTGCGGAACAGGCGGAATCATGCCCAAAGAGATACTGGGCAAACCCTCCCATCTGAAAAGGCCAGAGCCTGGTGACCTTATTGTGATGACAGGAGGTCGAATCGGGAAGGATGGAATTCACGGAGCCACCTTCTCATCAGAAGAACTTCGAGAAGACTCTCCGGTCACTGCTGTCCAGATCGGAGACCCCATCACGCAGAAGAAGATGACCGATTTTCTGCTTTTGGCAAGAGACCAAGGCCTTTATAAATCGATCACAGACAACGGTGCAGGCGGTCTCTCCTCTTCCGTGGGTGAGATGGCCAAGGAGATCGGTTGCGAACTTCACCTGGATCGGGCTCCCCTGAAGTACCATGGTCTCAACCCATGGGAAATCCTTCTCTCTGAGGCCCAGGAGAGGATGACCCTGGCCGTCTCTCCGTCAAAGATCGCGGCCTTTCTCGAGTTGGCACAAAAGATGGATGTGGAGGCCACTGTCCTTGGAACCTTCACAGATACGAAAAAATTTCATGTCCTCTCTCAAGGCAAGACAGTCGCCTACATCGACATGGAATTTCTCCACTCAGGGCTCCCCAAGATGGAGCTTCGAGCAATATGGAAGAGGCCGATTTACGGAGAGCCTGATTTTCCAGAACCCAAAGACCTCACTTCGACTCTGAAGGAGATGCTTTCCCGTCTCAATATCTGCAGCAAGGAATCGATGATCAGACAATATGACCATGAGGTTCAGGGAGGCAGTGTGATCAAGCCCCTGGTGGGCTGTCAGAATGATGGGCCGAGCGATGCTGCCGTATTGAGGCCGATCCTCAGCTCCTTCGAAGGGATCGTCATCTCCAATGGGATCTGTCCCAGATATAGCGATATCGACACCTACCCTATGGTGGCCTGTGCGATTGACGAGGCCATCCGCAACAACGTCTCCGTGGGCGGGGATCCGGATCGAATTGCAGCATTGGACAACTTCTGCTGGCCAGATCCAGTCCAATCGGAGAAGACACCCGACGGAGAGTATAAACTGGCCCAGCTTGTTCGAGCCAACCAAGCCCTTTATGGTTATTGCAAAGCTTTTGGTATTCCATTAATCTCAGGCAAAGATAGCATGAAGAATGACTACCTCATCGGAGGGACAAAGATCTCCATTCCTCCTACAGTCCTCATCTCTACCTTGGGCAAGATCGATGATATAAGGAAAGCGGTTACCATGGATGCAAAAAGACCTGGGGATCTCGTCTATGTCCTTGGAGAGACATTTGAAGAATTGGGGGGATCGGAATACTTCGCATCGAAAGGTTTTGTAGGTAATGGAGTGCCGAAAGTGGACGCTCAAAAAGCAAGGGCTTTATACTTAGAGGTTTATGAGGCCATCCAACAAGGTCTCGTTCGCTCCTGTCATGACTGTTCCGATGGGGGGTTAGGAGTGGCTCTTGCAGAAACATCGTTTGCCGGTGGATTCGGAATGGAAATTGATCTGAGAAAAGTTCCCCAATCAGGATTAAATCGAAACGATCTTCTCCTCTTCTCTGAATCACAGAGCCGTTTCATTGTGACCATCGATCCAAAAAAGAAAAAGACTTTTGAAGCAATTCTTGCCGATGCCATTTATGGGGAGATCGGTGTGGTGAGAGAAGACGAAGTCTTTCGGGTCATGGGTCTTCAAAGTAAGACCGTGATTGAGGCCAATATCTATGACCTTAAGGAGGCCTGGCAGAGACCTCTGAGATTTTAAAAATCTGAAATATTTTAGGATAAGGAATAGCTTGACAATTCCCAAGGCATTTAATAATATTGCTCCACTTAGAACGACAGGACTTGGAGAGGAGGTGATGAATTAACGGAAGGGAGGAGGAGGTTTTTTCTTAGAAATTACTTGGTCTTATCACGGGAAAGGAGGTAACTATGAAACGTTTGTTTGCTTTAGTCATCGTTCTTGTAATGGTCATGGGTCTAAGTATGATCATGGCACTGGCAGCTGCACCTGAAAAGGCAAAACCTGCTGAAAAGCCGAAAGCAGCTTTCGTCTATGAAGACAAGATTGGTGTGGTGAAGATTAAGCCTGGCGAACCCATCCATATTGCCAGCTGGATGGTCATTGCAGGGCCGGATGCCTCGTTGGGTACAGATACCAAACGTGGCGTTGAGATTGCTGCTGATGATAAAGGTGGCAAACTCCTTGGTCATCCCATCAAACTGACCTTTCAAGACTCGGGCTGTAACGCCGAAGGTGGGCAGGCGGCTGCAACCAAACTTGCTGCCGATCCCACGATCGTTGCGGCGATTGGCTCCAACTGTTCAAGCGAGGCCCGGCCTGGCGCACCGATCCTCTGGAAGGCTGGTATCGCAACGGTCTCACCCTCGAATACTGCACCAATTCTGACAGACCCAAAACGTGGACCAGAATATGATGGTTATCTACGAACAGCTCACAACGATAAAGTGCAGGGAGCGGTAGCAGCCGAGTTTGCCATTAAGCAATTAAAGGTTAAAAAGGCAGCTACCGTCCATGACGGCAGTCCCTATGCCGAGCAACTTCAGGCTGTCTTTGCCGAGACCTTTAAGAAACTGGGTGGAGCCATCACTTCTCAGGAGGCCGTTGCCCCAACTGACACAGATATGCGGCCAGTTCTAACCAAGATCGCCACAGGTAAGCCTGAATTTATTTACTATCCCATCTTTATCGCAGCGGGAGGTCACATCACCCGTCAGGTAAAGGAGGTAAAGGGTTTAGAGAAGGTCGCCCTGATGGGAGCGGATGGCATATTCTCTCCGGACTTTTACAAGGCTGCAGGGGAGACTGCTATCGGGATGTATCACTCAAGTCCTGATTTCTCCGCTTTTGCCGCTGGCTATAAGGATTTCTTAGCCAAGCATCAGAAGAAATATGGCGAAAAACCATTAGCCCCCTTCCATGCCCATGCCTATGATGCGGCTTTAATGATCTTTGCGGCCATCGAGAAGGTAGCGAAGAAGGCCCCAGACGGTACACTCCATATTGGCCGCCAGAAACTGAGGGATGCTCTTTATGCAACAAAGGGCCTAAAAGGCTTGACAGGGACTATAACCTGCGACAAATACGGAGACTGTGCAGACCCGAGGATTGCGGTCTATAAGACAGCGGCTGACAATGTAAAAAAATTAGAGATGCCGAGTAAACCAATCTGGGCGCCTGCAGCTCCAGCACCAGCCCCTCCCAAGAAGAAGTGATTTGCCGCTCCAAAAAGAGGGTTTCACGAAACTGACAGGATGAGCCGGGTACGGAAATCGTCCCCGGCTCATCCATAATTTTGAGGTTGAAAATCAGGTAGAATAGGACGAAATTCAATTTTTGAATTCATCTCAAGGGGTGGGGAGGCCCTTATGCTACAACTATTGAGGCGATTGAGGGAAAGGATCACTCCCACAGATATCGTCATGTGGTTAATTGGAGCAGTGATGTTAGCCATGATTATTTGGGGATCTGCAGCCACCTTAACCGCAGGCCGATATTCCCGTTACCATTGGTTTGACTTCCTCATCTTCGGTCTGGCTCAGGGGAGCATTTACGCCCTTATCGCCATGGGTTACACCCTGGTCTATGGAGTTTTGCGGATGATCAATTTCGCCCATAGCGAAGTCTTCATGAGTGGCCCTTATACCGCTTATTATGTAGCGGCTGCTTTTTACTCATCCGGTTTTTTGGACCGTCAGCCCATCATTAGTTTGCTTGTCATTTTCCTTGTTGCCATGGCTACTTCAACTTTGATCGCCTTTCTTCTTGAACGGGTGGCTTATCGTCCCCTGAGGACCGCTCCTCGTTTGATTCCTCTCATCACTGCCATCGGAGCCTCCTTCTTTCTTCAATATACTTTCCGGGGACTTTATGGTTCTGGATTCCAAGCTTATCCTGTCGTGAAGATCTTTGAGGGAGAATGGCCTATTGGTGCATTTAGGATTTTGAAGATTCAGGCATTGGTGATTGCGGCTGCGGCATTGATGATGGCCGGCCTTTATGCCTTTGTTCAGCGGACCAAGGTCGGTAAAGCCATCCGTTCCGTCTCCGAAGATAAGGAGATCGCGGCCCTTATGGGAATCAATATAGACAGGATGATCTCTACCACTTTTGTAATCGGAGGGATGGCAGCCGGAGCCGCTGGTGTCCTCTATGCTCTAATGTTCAAACAGGTCCACTTCTTCATGGGCTTTATCCCGGGGATCAAGGCTTTTACGGCGGCGGTATTGGGCGGTATTGGCAATATCCCTGGAGCCATGCTGGGTGGAATTTTTCTTGGGCTCGTCGAATCAGTGGGTCCCAG
>CAZFJD010000115.1:0-9749 GCA_964518775.1 uncultured Syntrophaceae bacterium | reverse complement strand
AGGAGTTTGACCCGGACGAGGCTGACCTGACCCGAACGAGAAAGCTGCGACGAACGGCTATGGAGAAGCGTTACAGTGATGTCATTGAAGCGATGTATGGCGGGAAAACGAGTCTCCCTGTGACATCCGAGTTCACCTACGAGGATGGTAGGAAGGGAAAGGTGAGCGCGGAGCTGAGAATCTACTCCGTTGAGTGAGGAAGAAAGGGATTGAAATGCTGAGGGTGAATAATATTGAAGTCACTTATCACGGGGTCATCTTAGTGCTAAGGGGGGTGTCGTTTGAGGTAGGCGAAGGGAAAATTATAACCTTGCTGGGAGCCAACGGTGCCGGAAAAAGTACGACGCTGAAAGCCATTTCCTGTCTGCTCAAGACGGAGGTGGGCAAAGTGACTCGTGGCGATATTCATTTCGACGGCCAACGAATCGATCGAGCTGACCCAGAGGATATTGCCAAAATGGGGATCATTCAGGTCATGGAGGGCAGGAGGATACTCCAGCATCTGACGGTTGAAGATGAGTTGCTTGCCGCGGGCTACATTGCCCGCCACCGGTTAGACTTGAAGAAGGAACTGGATCGGGTCTATCGCTATTTCCCAAAGCTTAAGGATCTTCGCCACCATACCAGTGGTTATTGCTCCGGTGGGGAGCAGCAGATGTTAGTCATCGGTCGAGCTCTCATGTCGCACCCCAAGCTGATCCTGTTGGATGAGCCATCTCTCGGTCTGGCACCCATGCTCATACAGGAAATCCTTGGAATCGTCAGAACCATTAATCAAGAGGAGAAGGTCTCGATTCTCATTGTCGAGCAGAATGCGACGGCTGCTCTCGACCTGGCCGAGTATGGCTATGTGATGGAGAATGGCAGGATCGTCCTGGATGGTACTCGGGAGCAGTTGAAGGAAAACGAAGATGTGAAGGAGTTTTACCTTGGTTTTGGCGCCCTTTCACAACGGAAAAGCTATCGTGATGTCAAGCACTACAAGAGGCGCAAGAGGTGGCTGGGATAGGAGGTACAATATCTGAGACTGTGGTATTTAGTTAGTCAAAGCATTAGCGGCAGAGCCTTCAGGAGCGGCTTAATTGTCGGTTTCATTCTGGTTTTGGCCGCTTTTTTAATGTCTACGACACTCCTTGCAAGAAGCATTAAACATAGCCTGCAGGTAGGCACGAAGAGGCTTGGTGCTGACATCGTTGTGGTGCCTGGTGGCAAGGAGATGGAAACCCAGACGGCTATTCTTTTGGGTAAACCAGTGTCAGGAGCCTGGATGCCAGTGGAGAATATTGGCCGGATAGCCCAGGTGGAAGGGGTGGCCAAAGTCAGCCCGCAGCTTTTTCTCCAGACGCTGACGGGAGCTGCCTGTTGTAGTGCCTGGGACATGTTTATGGTAGCTTTCGACCCGAAGAGCGACTTTACGATTACCCCGTGGTTGAAAGAAAAATTGAAGCAACCCCTTGGTTCACAGGATGTCATCGGAGGAGACTGGGTCATTGTTCCCGAAGCGACTGGAAAAGTCATGATCTATGGTGTTGAGGTTAATCTGGTTGGCAAGCTCGAACCCACTGGCATGGGCCTTGACCAGACCATGTTCCTCACCTTTAACTCAGCTCGTGAGATAGCCAAGGAGTCAGTCGCTACGGCTGCGAGGCCGATGGAAATTCCAGAAGGAAAGATATCGGCAGTCCAGGTGAAAGTAAAGGGAAACTATGGTATCGACGAAGTAGCCAAACGGATCATGGACAAGGTACCCGGAACTTATGCCTTTGCCAGCCTGGAACTCACCAGGGCTATCCACCGGCAGACAGAAGGGTTGTTCCGGATGCTATTCTTGGGTCTAACCGTTGTGTGGGTATTAGCTGTGATTCTTAGTGGTCTTGTCTTTTCGCTAATGGTGAATGAACGTCGACGGGAAATTGGCTTGCTTCGTGCTATTGGAGCTAATGGTAGGTTTATTTTTAAACTTTTCCTTATTGAGAGTGGTGTCCTTGGGCTGGGAGGTGGTTTGATTGGGGTTGTCTTTGCGGTCGTCTTTGTTTATCTCTTTAGAGTATATTTGATGCTTTCAGCTGAGGTACCGCTTCTAATACCATCTCTACCATCCATTTTAGGTTTCATGCTGGCTTGTTTAGTTATTGCCTTGATTTTGGCCTTACCGGCCCTACTTTACCCGGCGATACGTGCCAGCCGCATCGACCCAGCGGTAGCGATGAGAGAGGTGTAAGCTGATGACGCTCCTCTATTTGGTATTGCAAGGTCTAAAGGAGCGACGATTCAGGAGCCTACTCATTCTCTTTTTTGTTCTTGTTCTGACAGGGTTTCTATCAGCGACCACAGTGATCTTGCGGGGGGTGGAGAAGAACCTTCGCAGCGGAATGGAGAAATTAGGTGCTGACATCATCGTGATCCCTTACGATATCACTGAGCGAGCTCAGAAAGAGGTTCTTGCCGGAAGGCTGGGTACAACAGATTGGATGCCAGCCGACAATGTTCGTCGGATCTCTGAAATGGAGGCTGTGGAGAAAGTTAGTCCCCGGCTTTATTTGGAAACGATCAAGGGTTCACCTTACTCAACAGGTGATGAGCTGTTTGTCGTGGCTTTTGATCCTAAGACCGATTTCACCATCCTTTGTTGGCTGAAAGGAAAACTCCAGGAGCCTTTGAAGATCGGGGATGCCCTTGGAGGTGCTTCAATCAACAGGATTGCTACTTCAGAGCGTGTTTTGGTGAACGGTTACGCATTAACTCTTGTTGGCAAACTTGAACCGACAGGGATCTGGTTTGACCAAACGCTTTTCGTTACGTTTGACACGGCTCGGGACATGATAGCAAGGGGAGCAACTTCTGGTCATGTGTCCCTGGACACTATCACTAACATCACTGTTGAACTGAAACCGGGCTATGATGCCGCGAAGATGGCGATGGAGATGGTACTGGTGGCCCCTGGTATCTGGCCAGTTCAGGCTCCCAAATTGATGACGATTTTGGCGGCTCAGAGAGCTGGTCTAATCAAGAGCCTGTTTATAGCCCTGGGCATCATATGGACCCTGGCGGTCGTTCTTACTGGCTTTGTCTTTTCTCTCATTGTCAATGAGCGGCGGCGTGAGATTGGCATGCTGCGCGCTGCTGGAGCCAGCCGCAATTTTATATTTCGCCTGTTTTTGACGGAAAGTGCCATTCTGGCCATTGGTGGAGGAGCAGCTGGAATTATCCTGAGCATGTTATTTCTTTATTTAATGAGGTCGTGGTTAATGTCAACTCTCGAAATAAGGGTACTTCTTCCGTCCTTGCCTGGACTTGTAGCATTCACTTTGGGCAGTTTCCTGATAGCCCTAATATTCGTCTTTCCCGCTCTTCTTTATCCAGCTGTTAGAGCCAGCCGCCTCGATCCAGCAGTAGCCATGAGGGAGGTTTAGTCAATGATTGAGCTCAGGCAAGTGACCAAGCTTTATTACCGTGGCAAGCGTAGAAAGCAAATATCTGTGAGGGCTGTGGACCAGATTGATTTGAAGATCGAGGCTGGGGAATTTCTGGTCATTACAGGACGCTCGGGCTGTGGAAAGACGAGTTTGCTCAATTTGATTGCTGGCCTCTCCAGACCAAACTCTGGACAGGTATTTGTTGATGGTATCGACATCTGGATGCTGAAAGATGAAGATATATCAGCTCTACGAAACCGAAAAATGGGCTTTATGTTTCAAGTTCCCAGCCTCATTCCCACATTGAATGTTCTGGATAATGTGGTGGTGCCAACTATGTTTGCGCCCAAGGAGAAGCAGAGGGATGCTTATGAGCGCGCCAAGCAAGCTTTGGAATCAGTAAGGCTCTCTCATCGAATAGATGCTTTCCCGCGCCATCTTTCTGCGGGGGAGGAAAAGAGGGTGGTGATTGCTCGAGCGATCATAAATAATCCCCCTGTTCTTCTCGCGGATGAGCCCACAGCCAATCTCGACGAACTCACCGAAAAGGAAGTGATGGTACTCACCCAGGAAATTCACCGGGGTGGGACGACCATCATACTGGTGACCCACCACCCGAGCCTCATTGGTTATGGGACAAGGCACCTCACCATGTCCGACGGGAAATTTGTAGCGTGAGAAGGAGAATGACAAGGGTTGTCTATTTGGTCGGAGTGATTTGTTTGTTCTTATCAACTGTTACTTTTCTAACTCTCAGCTGCAAGCAAGAAGCAAAAGTAGAAAAGCAGACGAAGATCCACTTTGGCACTGGTCTCGCTTCTCATGATGAAATGAATGCAGTCTCAAGATCTGTCATGCGAGCTGTGAAAAAGTATTGGCCGGAATTGGACGTTTTTTTTGTTGAGAATACGGGTGGAACCGCTGAAGTCATTAAGAACATAGAGCGCTACGACCTGTGCGGGATAAGCCTCGATGAGGCAGCCCAGGCGTATTACGGCTTTTTTGCTTGGAAGGAAAAGGCTCATCCTCGGCTTAGATTGCTTTGGGTCATAGGTATCCTTCCGGTTGCATTCATAGTAGCTACGGATACCGGCATCAAGTCCATCTCTGAACTCGAAGGCAAACCTTATGGCAATGGTGGCAAAGAGGATATGGCAGATTTCAAAGCCACGAAGCTCCTTGAGGCACTCAACATCAGGCCTCGATGGATTCGCGACTCCTTAACAGCTCAAGTTGACCTCTACAAACGTGGGAGGCTTGCTGGTTTTATAAAATATGGCGCAAGTGGACCTCCACTATTAGAACTCAGTGAGCGTCGCCCTTTTACTGTCTTAGGGATTTCGGAATCAGAACTGACGAAAGCCGGTCAGCGCTATAAAGGGAGTGGATTGACTTATCCACTGGCTTTGATCAGAGTGGGATCCTATCCAAAGCAAGAGAAGAATATCGTCACTTTTGGCTTGGTGATGGGTTATTACGCCAAACAGGGTCTGCCGTCGGAAGTTGCTTATACTCTTATCAAGGCAGTCTGGCAAGATGTGTGGGACGTCTCTGCAAGTTATGAGCCCCTGAAGTTAGACATTATTGGTTTTCCAAAGCTCACTTTGGAGTATGGTCCCTTCCCACTCCACAGGGGAGCCGTCAAGTTTTATCGTGAGCTCGGCTTGGAAGTTCCTGATAGGCTTCTTCCTCCGGAAATGCGCTAACAGAATGGGGTCACGAACCATGAAAATAGTCATTGGGTTAAGGTGAGGAAGCCGGTTTGGTTTAAGGTCATGGGGTTAAGGCTAGATACTTTTAGACAAACGACCTAAGCCGTCGACCAAACGGGCGTCTTAACCCTAACCTCCAAACCAACGGTTTTTATTTTCTAAAAAATTAAGTACTCTCACATAGGGGGATGAGACATGAAGATAATTGCGATTGTGTTAATGCTCTCGGCGTTAGTTCTAATTTTTGTCCCCTCCTTCTACACTTGCGCCGCTTATGGGAAGGCGATTCAACTCCCAAGCGGCAAGAGCATTCCGATGAAGTGTTTGTGGACGGCGCGTGGGGAGATCGGCATGGGGGTTTTGCTAGTGGCTGTGGGTCTCTTTCTCTTTATCAGTCGCAAATTAGAGTCAAGAAGATTCCTTTCTATTTTGGGTCTTATTTTGGGAAGTTTTATTATCCTTTTCCCGACAGTACTTATTGGAGTCTGTATCAATCCTGATATGCCGTGCGTCGTGGTTATGAAGCCAATCCTATTGCTCATCGGGATAATTACTGGTATGTTAGGCGTTGTAGCCACTGCTTGGAATTTTTTCCGCAAATCAAAAACTGATTGAGAGTGAATGGCTTCCGAAGCCTTCTGAGTTAGGGAGGACAGAATGGATCTTCACAATTTTACCATTTATGACCTTTTTAAAAGAAGTGCTCGATTATACGGAAGGGAAACCGGGCTTCTGTTTGATGGCAAGGGAATCACTTTTGGTGAACTGTTTGACCAGATAAAGGCATTGACAGGTTGGTTCACTTCAAAAGGGATTGCTAAGGGAGATCGAATCGCTGTCTTGAGCCGGAACTGTCCTCAGTTCTTTACCTTAATGGGCGGTATCGCGGCTTTGGGTGCTATCATGGTTCCCATCAATTTCCGTCTTTCAACCGACGAGATGAAATATATCTTTTCAGATATAGAGCCGGTGATGCTCTTTTTTGACCCCGATTTCGGGCAGATGATTAGGGAGGTTTCATCTACTTGTCCATCATTAAAGGAGCACATCACTTTGGGATCATCGAAAGAGAATGATGCCGCTTTCGATTCTCTTCTGAGAGATAAACCAGGAGATGCGGTGGAATTAGGCGACGACGATCCCATTGTGATCATCCACACTGCTGCCACACAAGGTGAACCTCGGGGGTCCCTCATCAGCCACCGAAATCTCATCTCCTGTCTGAATCAAGTTACGAGCGTTGTTGGTCTGACACGCTGCGATGCTTATCTGGACATTCTTCCCCTGTTTCACATTGTCGGGTTGGTGGCGGGTCTGACAATGGTTCATGTTGGAGGTAGGAACGTGATCGTTCCGAAATTTGATGCAAAGGCTGCGGGTAAATTGATTGATCAGGAGAAGGTGACGTTCATCGGTGACTTCCCTCCCATTCTGGCTCAATTGCTCGATGAACAGGAGAAAGGAGAATGTACGCTTTCATCTTTAAAACACGTCATCGGTGTGGAATTGCCTGAAACGGTGAAGAGATTCGAAAACCTTGGCTATGGTCAGTTCTGGCTAGTCTACGGTCAGACAGAGACCATGGGACTCACTTGCATCTGTTCAAACAAGGAAAGACCCCGTTCGGCTGGAAGACAAGGGCCATTGGTTGATTTGAAGATTGTGGATGAATTTGACCGTGAGGTTGAGGTAGGTCAATCAGGAGAGATCGTCATCCGGGGACCTCTCGTATTCCAGGGATACTGGAGACAAGACGAGCTCACACAATATACTTTTAGGGAAGGTTGGCATCATACAGGAGATATGGGTCGTCTCGATAAAGACGGCTATCTCTTTTTTGCAGGAAGAAAGGCGGAAAAGGAATTGATCAAACCGGGTGGCGAAAATGTCTACCCAGTGGAAGTTGAAAAAGTGATTCTTCAACATCCCGGCGTTCATGAAGTTTCAGTGATTGGAGTGCCTGATCCAAAGTTTGGTGAGGGGATCAAAGCTGTTGTTGTCCTAAAGCCGAATGTCAGATTATCAGAGCAGGAGTTGATCGATTTTGTGGCCGAAAGGATCGCCCGCTATAAAAAACCACGGTATGTCTCCTTTGTCGACACACTTCCGAAAAGGGAAGATGGGTCCATCGATCGACAAAAGGTGAAGGCCGCGCACGGCGGCCTCGGAGAAGATTAGCCGATCTGTTCTGAGTAAGGATAGATTTTAAAGGTTCTCTAGGATGGATAACGGCCCATTTCTATTGAATGAAGGGGTAGAGATGTTTCTCTTTCTCTTCAATATATTTTGGGAGAAGGTAAATCTTTCGGGCCATGATCTGTCTATTCATTTTATCCTTTAACCCCTCAATATAGACCCACGTTTTGGGCCTTAATTTATCGATGGTGATAGTGGCCCCCTTATCATTATGAATCGTCGTATTTTGGTTCAAGGCGAATAGCCTCTCATTGACAATCATGACATTTTTCTTTAAATCTAAAGCCATGATCACGCCTTGAATCTTAACGATCTCCTCCTCTGCGGCAAGAGCCGAAGCAGAAAAGACCAGTATGAAAATAACGCCGAGGGGTATCCTTTTCTTGAAGATGTGATTCATAATTTACCTCCCTTAGAAGACAATTCTCCAATTTATCGGGATAAGACTTTGATTACTTACAAGCTTTGGAATATAAACACCACCGCCCACGCCAGTATATCCAACTGCCGTCCCTCCGATAAAGGTAATGATCGTTCCGGAGGGGATAGCAGATCCAATAGTGGTTGACCGATCACTCCGTGACAGCACTGATCCTCCACTATCATTCAATAGATCGAAATTGAAAACAGCATTTCCTGTCTTATACTTGAGTGAATAAAGCCTGCTGCTGCCTTCGCCGACCTGGCATGGATCGGTCCCGCTTACAACCGAAGGGGTGAAGGTGCTGTAATAAGTTGCCCCATAGAAGACCACAGGACTGGAAAGGCACTTCTCGCCAGCATTTTGATCTAATTTCATGTACCAACCATACTTTGCTTTCAATGCGCTGACAATGTCCATTTTTTCAGCATTAGACGTACTTGGATTCTGTAATAAATCTTGGGTCACATCGACCAGGTCATTCTCCGTCAAAATGGTTGAAAGATTCGTGTCTTTCACAGCATAGAGTCTGTCGACGCTGACCAATTCCCTGGGGTGTTCTCGATCTCCTGTCCCAAACAGTAACATCTCGTAATTTCCCATATCATTTTCGAGCGTGACATCCGGAGGATAAAATATTTTTCTTTGATCACTGGAAGTCAGGTTTGAACTAAATATAATCTTCCCTGTCCATTTGATCGGGTCCGGATCAACAACATCGAACCGCCACATTCGACCCCCCATATCCCCGACATAGAGCCGATCAATCTTGCCATTTCCATCTGTGTCCACTTTCGCGATATCGCTGGGTATCGAATAGGTCATGGCAGCATTCTCAGCATAGGAATAACGCCACACGAGAGAGCCAGTACCCACATCTACAACATAGATGGCTCTTCCCTTAGAATCGGCGCTTGGATGACTACTATCCTGATTCTCATCATACCCACCGCCGAAAAAGACCACCCACTTTTCCCCACTCTCATATTTGATTTTCCCTACTTGAGGAGTGCTCCAGGTCTGTCCCAATTCCTCATATCCTGTGGTAGATGGGCTGATCTCCCATAAAAATTTTGGTGAGAGGCGGTCCGTAATATCTAAGGCAAGGTATCGGTTCCCGCCTCTTCGAAGCCCAAAGAGCAGGATCATCCTACCAGGCTCCATACAGACCTTTGGGGCACCATCTACAAAAAATTCAAGAGTCTCTCCACTTAGATTTTTTAGATTCGGCAATAAGTTGGGAGGAATGAATGCCCATAACTCTTCGCCTGAGGCATCATCGAAGGCATGAAGCATGCCGTCATTGGCACCAGTATAGATAACAGATTGACCCACTCCGTAATGAATGACCAAAGGCCGTGAATGGATAAAAGCCCCTAAGATCCAATCCCTTTTTTCGTTTGTGATCCCATTCCCATTTTCATCATAAGAATCCAATCCATGCATGAAATTGATGACCTTATCCCTCTCGGCTGTGTCGTGCGATGTTAGACCCAATGTTGTGGTGGTAATTGCATTATTTGATAAAACAAAGGCATTTGATGAATCTGCCAGAGAGGTATTTGTTCCTAAATAAGTATAGATTTTTCTCGAGCTGGTTCGCTTATATAGGATCTCGCCGACCCCTCCCTTCTCAACATCCTCTCCATCAGGTTCCGAACTCCAGTAAGAGCTGGCATTATCTTTAATCCTATTTTCAGCGTCCATGACCAGTGAACCATTTGCATCGATGATATCCCCCACCTTTATACTTCCATCGTTGGCTGTTGCAATTCCGTATTTCTTAATATTTCCCTTCCAAAAGCTTTTCGGTGTTGGCTTAAACATTGCCAGATAGATGCGATTTCCTGCGCTTGCCCTTTCCATCTGGCTGATTGGCACAACAGGTGCCACATACGATATCGATTTTGAGAGGATTTCCTCAATGATCTTTTGAAAGGCGATAATGAAACTCTGGGCGTTATGGCAATAGAAGAATTTTCCTCCTCCGTTTTTAGCCGTTCG
>CAZFJD010000114.1:0-9758 GCA_964518775.1 uncultured Syntrophaceae bacterium | reverse complement strand
GGGGAAGGGAGTATTCTTTCTTAGGGGTTATCCAATCGTTAGGCTTCTCAGAGGTTGGAAAAGACGTTTGAGGGCAACCTTCCTTGTGATCCCAATCGTATTCTCTGCCACAGCAAACTTATGATACTTCTTCGGATCGTCCACAAGGAGAAAGATCACCCGGACATCATCGGGATTGGCCAACATAGCCTCTTTATATTTGCCTTTCACCTCTTCCAATCTCTTATTGGCCATATCGACAATGGCCTTCCGATCACCGAAGTTCATCGTCCCCGTGGGACAGGCCTTCACACAGGCTGGCAACAATCCCTCTTTGGTTCTATCGAAACACATCGTGCATTTTCCCATGATGCCTGTACTGGCGCTGAACCTTGGAATATCGTAAGGACATGCTTCACGAATCTCCTTGAAATCTTCGGCTTTCATCTTAACTTTCGGGCTGAAGATGACCGCCCCTGTCTTCTCGTCGTGTATGATGGAACCTTTGGCCTTCCCATCCGCTACCTCTTTACAGGGAGGGGTGAGGCAGTGGCGGCATTGATCCGGGAAGAAGTAGTAGTTCAGCTTTTCCCCGGCGACCTCACTAAATCGAACCAGTTTCCATGTATGATAAGACAACTCAGGAGGATTCTGGTGGCTTCCCCGAGAGAATGTCTTTTCTGCTGCCCGTTGATTCCATTGCTTGCAAGCGATCTGACAGCCTCTGCAAGCAGTACACTTCGTTGTATCGATGAAAAATGATTTTCCTTCTGCCATCTATATCACCTCCTCCCTCATTTTTTTGGTGCAGCCTTTGGTTCAGGCTTCTTCTCGGCCTTGGATGCTGGCTTTGCTTCGGCCTTTGATTCGGGTTTCTTTTCGGCCTTTGGTCTTTCTTCTTTAGCGACATTGACCATAAAGGCCTTAAATTCCGGGATATTCGTATTGGCGTCTCCGATGGTTGGGGTGAGGATGTTGGAGCTATCACCTCCATCCTTGGGAACCAGCCATCCGTAGTGCCAGGGTAATCCCACGAGGTGGACGATCTGCCCGGCAACATTAAAGGGCTTAATACGGTTTGTTACCATGGCTATGGCCCACATTTTCCCGCGAGGGGTGGTGATGGTCACACGATCCCCATTCTTAATCCCCCTCAATTTGGCTAATTCCACACTCAATTCGCAGAACATCTGTGGTTCGGCCTCGACGAGCCAGGGTTGATACCTCGTCATGAGACCTGTCTGCCAGTGTTCGGTTAGACGATAGGTCGTACCCACAAATGGGAACTTGGGATCGCAGGTGGTGAACTTATCGAGTTCACCGGTGAAGAGAGGTATAGCAGGATTGATCCTCTGAGATGAGAGAGGATTCTTCTCGATGGGGCATTCCAGAGGCTCATAGTGTTCCGGGAATGGCCCGTCAGCCAGCCCTGGGCCGAAGAAAGAAGCTACACCATCCGGTTTCATGATAAAGGGGTATTTGCCACCGGGAAGGTTCATGGGAGGCACGGCATTATCAGGGACATCGCCCACCCATTTGGAACCATCCCATTTAATGACTGCTCGTTTGGGATCCCATGGATTTCCATTAGGATCCACAGAGGCACGATTGTAAATGATCCTCCGATTGAGTGGCCATGAATAACCCCATTTGGGGAAGATGTTAGCTGTTGGTATAGGGGTTTTATCCCGCCGGGCTATCATATTTCCCGTTTCATTATAACCTCCTGAATAGAGCCAATTTCCACAGGAGGTACGGCCATCGGGTAAGAGGAATACAAAGTTGGGAACTAAAGTCCCTTTCTTATATGCCTTCTTATCAACAGGATGCTCGGCAATATCCTCGAGGAAGTAACCATTGATCTCTTTGGTGATTGCATGAGGATCGACTTTCCCATCTTTGGCATAATCCCATTTCAGTTTTAAAATAGGATCAGGAAAGGCACCTCCCTCTTTGGCATAAAGCTCTTTGACTTTCATATAGAGTTCATGGATGATCTGTCCATCCGCCTTGGACTCACCAAGGGGATCACAGGCCTTGTAACGCCACTGAGCAGTTCTGCCGCTGTCCGTAATACTTCCTTCTTTTTCAACCGAGGAAGCTGCGGGAAGGAGAAAGACCTCAGTCTTGATCTTTTTTGGATCCATTCCTGGACCCTTCCAGAAACTGCTGGTCTCATTTTCAAAGAGGTCGATATCTACCATCCAGTCCAGTTTGGCCAGTGCCTTTCGGGTCTTGTCCGAATTCGGACCGGAACAAGCAGGATTCATCCCCAAGCAGATAAAGCCTGAGAACTTCCCATTGAACATCTCATCAAACATAAAGAGCCAGGATGCATTCTGGCCCACATCCAGCTTTGGAAGCCACCCATATCCGAAATCGTTCTCTTTGGTTGCGTTTTCACCGAAAAAGGATTTGAGCAGACTGGCGATATATTTGGGTCTGTTACTCCACCAGTTGACACTCATGGGATCGGATGTCTTTGGAGTGGTGGCATTATATTTCTCAAGATCTTCAAGGGCTGCGTTGGGTTGGGGAAGGTAACCCGGAAGGATATGGTAGAGAAACATATCTGTTATTCCCTGTACATTCGACTCGCCTCGGAGAGCATTCACTCCTCCTCCGGCCATACCTACATTGCCCAAAAGCAATTGGATCATTGAGGCCGCCCGGATATTCTGGGTTCCAACTGAATGTTGGGTCCAACCCATGGCATAGAGCATCGTTCCAACTCTATCGGGTTTTCCAGTGGTCGCAAAGGTTTCATAAACCTTGACGAGGTCAGCTTTTGGTGTACCGGTAAGGCTGGAGACCGTATCCAGATCGTATCGGGCATAATGTTTCTTCATCAGTTGGTAAACACATCTGGGATTTTGAAGGGTATTATCTCTTTTTGGAATTCCCTTTTCATCCCTCTCAAAGACCCATGTTGCTTTATCATAGGCCCTCTTCTCAGGATTGTATCCGGAGAAGAGGCCATCTCTGAAATCGAATTTTTCGTTTACAATAAATGAGGCGTTAGTATAATTGACCACATATTCTTTGAAGATCAAATCTTTTTCGATCAAATATTTGATCATCCCGCCCAAGAATGGAATATCTGCCCCTGAACGCATGGAAACATAGATATCTGCCTTGGCAGAGGTACGGGTAAACCTCGGGTCTACATTGATGATGGTGCCACCCTTCTCCTGTGCCCTTAACACCCATTTCATTGCTATAGGGTGGTTTTCAGCCGCATTGCTTCCCATAATGAGTATGCAATCACTGACACCGATGTCTGTGTAACTATTGGTCATTGCGCCGCGTCCGAACGACTCTCCCAGAGCCGCTACAGTAGAGCTGTGTCAGAGACGGGCCTCATGATCCATGTAGATGACTCCGAGACTTCGCAGGAATTTGACATAGAGAAAGCCCTCATCATTATTGATGTGGCAACTTCCCACCCCGGCGATACCATTGGTGCGATTGACCACCTGGCCTTTATCGTTTTTCTCAACGAAGCTGGCATCCCGGCTCTTTTTGATCTTCTTTGCAATTTCGGTGAGGGCCCAATCCCAGGACTTCGTTTCCCACTTCGAGCTGTTGGGAGCTCGGTACAAAACTTTGGTCAATCGATCTTTATTGGTAACCAGTTGATAGAGTGCCATTCCTTTTGCGCAAAGGGCGCCTTCACTGGTGGGATGATCAGGATCGCCCTCCGTGTTAATCACTTTTCCTTTGGCATCCGTGTGGACAATAATGCCACAGCCGACCGAGCAGTAACAACAAATCGTGCTCGTCTCCTTCGCTCCTTTGATCCGCAGTTCCTGGGCATAAACCTCGACCGGTGACAGATCAAACCCCAAGCCGCTCAATACGGTCCCAGCGGCAGTGGCGCCCGAAACTTTTAGAAACGTTCTTCGGGTAATTTTCATAGATCGATTTCACCTTCCTTTCTTAAAATTTTTGAGACGAGAGTCAAGTTCACCCCCTTTCCATTAACGATCAAGGGAAATCATTTAAACTTCTTGATTTTGTTAGATTCCCCCCTTGCGCATTCAGGATCTTTTTCTAAGATTGGATTGAAAATGCGGGAACTGAAAGCATTGTGAAAGATACCACAAACATTTTTTTTGTCAAGAAAAAAATGCTTTTCCCCCTAAATGACCCACAGATCCTTTAGAACGAATCAAATAACCTTCCCACTTAAAAAAACACTTGACAAATTAGAAAAGACAGTTATACTTTTGGAAGTTTAGTTTATTAAACTTATTTCTTGTTATAATGTCTTACAGATTACTAAACAAATTTCTTTTTATACTGTTCTTACAGCCTTTACGAAGATCGGAGAACGCATTCGAAATTTAACTGAATGGGTAAAGTATCCCTAATAGCAGCAGGTGGTTGATTGATCATGGCTAAAGTACTGATCATCGGAGCAGGGGGTGTCGGTACCGTTGTGGCTCATAAAGTTGCAAAAGTTCCACAGGTATTTACCGATATCATACTAGCCAGCCGCACAAAATCAAAGTGTGATGTCATTGCCGAAAAAATTGGCGGCAATAGAATTAAGACTGCTCAGGTTGATGCTGATAATCTTCGACAACTCATTAAATTATTTAAAAGCTTTAAACCGGAAATAGCCATCAATGTAGCGCTACCTTATCAAGATTTAACAATAATGGATGCTTGCCTTGAAACTGGAGTCAATTATTTAGATACCGCAAGTTATGAACCACCCGATGTCGCTAAATTCGAATATAAATGGCAATGGGCGTACCATGACCGATTTAAAAATGCAGGACTGACAGCCATTTTAGGTTGCGGTTTTGATCCGGGAGTAACAGGAGTTTTCACCGCTTATGCTTCCAAACATCATTTCGACGAAATTCATTATCTCGATATTGTTGACTGTAATGCAGGCGACCATGGAAAACCATTTGCAACCAATTTTAATCCAGAAATCAATATTCGTGAAGTGACCCAAAGAGGTAAATACTGGGAAAATGGAAAATGGATTGAAACAGAACCCCACGAAATTCACAAACCGTTAAATTATCCAAATATCGGACCCCGCGAATCTTATCTTATTTACCACGAAGAATTAGAATCATTGGTTAAACATTTTCCTACTCTAAAACGAGCTCGATTTTGGATGACTTTTGGACAAGAGTATTTAACCCATTTACGTGTGATTCAAAATATTGGAATGGCCAGCATTAAACCTATCCTGTATGAGGGCAAAGAGATTGTGCCGATTCAATTTCTCAAGGCGGTTTTGCCCAATCCCGCCGAACTCGGTGAGCATTATTCAGGTGAAACCTCCATTGGTTGCCGGATCAGAGGGATTAAGAACCATACGGAGAAAACGTACTATATCTATAATAATTGTAAGCACCAGCATGCCTACAAGGAAACCGGGGCACAGGCCGTGAGCTATACCACCGGAGTTCCTGCAATGATTGGGGCGATGATGTTCATCACGGGCAAATGGAAAAAAGCCGGCGTATTTAACACTGAAGAATTCGACCCGGATCCATTCATGGAACAATTGAATCTTCACGGACTTCCTTGGCACGAATTGCACGATGTGGATCTGGAATTATAAGGGTCATGCCCCTCCCCCTCTCCCCTGGGGGGAGAGGGGGAGGGTGAGGGGGACGTGTCATTGCGAGGAGCGAAGCGACGTGGCACCCTTATGAGATTGCTTCACTTCGTTCGCAATGACAGGCCTTAAAGTAATTATATCACCCATGGCAATCGATTTTACCAAAATCCAAACGCCATGCTATGTCATTGATGAGCTCTTATTGCGAAATAACCTCGAATTAATAAAAAAGGTTAAAGATGATGCCGCGATCGACATTCTCGTTGCGCTTAAAGCCTTCTCGAATTGGGGTATATTCTCGATCTTTAAAGAATATGGTTTTGGAGCTTCAGCAAGTTCAATCAATGAAGCACGGTTAGCATTTGAGGAACTCGGAGTAAAAGCGCATACTTATTCGCCTGCATATGAAGACAAGACTATTGCAGACATTCTAAAATATAGCAGTCATATTTCCTTTAATTCCGTAAAACAATTGCAAAAGTATCTTAAGATTGCCAATGAAAATGGTGTTTCGATTGGCTTGCGTGTTAATCCTGAGTTTTCAGACTCCCCCTATGACATTTATAATCCTTGTAAACCCGGTTCTCGATTTGGCATCACTGCTGAACAGTTTGGCGATAACTTACCACTCGGAGTTGAGGGCTTTCATTTCCATACATTATTTGAGGCGGACTCCTTTGCCCTCGAAAGAGTGTTAGCCGTTTTTTCAGACAAATTTGGAAAGTTTTTACCTAAGCTAAAATGGGTGAACATGGGCGGTGGTCATCTGATAACAAAAAAGAATTATGATATACACCATTTAGTTAAAATCTTGACTGATTTTAAAAATAGATACGATGTTGGAATTATACTAGAACCCGGGAGCGCTTTTACTTATCAAACGGGTTTCTTGGTTTCTACGATATTGGACGTCGTTGAAAACAATGGTATAAAAACTGCTATCCTCGATGTTTCATTTACATGCCATATGCCCGATTGTCTTGAAATGCCCTATAAACCTGTCATTTTGGGCGCAACTGATGAAGTGGCAGGAAAACCAACCTATCGAATGGGAGGGATTAGTTGTTTGGCGGGCGACTTTACAGGGAATTGGTCATTTGATAAAGAATTGAAACCCGGTGATAAAATCATATTTGAGGATATGATTCATTACACGACCGTAAAAACAACCATGTTCAACGGCGTCAGTCATCCTTCCATTGGAATATGGAGCGAAAAGTCAGGATTTAGATTAATTAAGGAATTTGGTTACCAGGACTATAAAAATAGGTTATCTTGATATCTCGCCGGCGCCAAACCCGGAATCAACTACCCCGCAGCAGAACTATGGGGCATTAAAACTCAGAACCTATTTCCATGTTGTCATTCCTGCGGAAGCAGGAATCCAGGGTTTCCTGCATTCCCAGCGACACCGCGTCTTCCGAGGTCACGAATCTACTTCCCTTGACAGATCCAATATGTAATGCTATTATAAATTTGTAATGATAAAATAAAGGAGTAATGATATGGACCGGGCAAAAATTACATACAAAGGGCAGGTTACAATTCCGAAGGGTGTCCGGGAAGCCTTGGACCTCAAGGATGGCGATTCCGTTCTCTTTATCGTTGAGAAAGATCAAGCCGTTTTAAAACCAATGAAGCGAAAATCCTTAGAGGGTTTCTACGGGATCCTGCCGGCAACCAAACCCTATCCCGGGATCGAATTAATTCGTGAAGAGGTTCATAAAAAGATCAGCAAGCGGATCACCGAAAAGGGGAAGAGATGAAAGAAGTATTAATCGATGCGAACCTCATCTTAAGGTATCTTACAAAAGATCCTCCGGACATGGCCGAGGCAGCACTTGGGATTTTTAACAAGGCGAGGAGTGGCAAGATATCCCTCCATGTCCTGCCGCTTACAGTGGCGGAAGTCGTCTGGGTGCTCGAATCATTCTATAGGTATCCTAAGGAGAAAATAGCTGAGACAATGTCTCAGTTTTTGCTTTGTGAGGGTCTTGAAGTTCATGAATTGGATGTAATCATTGAGGCGCTCAGGCTTTTTCACGAAAAAAATGTGGATTTCGCCGATGCATTTCTGGCGGCCACTGCATTGCAAAAGGGACCCCGGGTCATTTGCTCCTTCGACCAAGATTTTGATAGGGTTTATGGCATCACCAGGTTGGAACCCGGCCAGTAGAGCCTTGAAAACGAGACTGCCTCTTTTTTTTCTCATTCCTATTGCCTCCCCTGCGCGGGTCAACCAAGCCCTAAAGCTCCACTATGATCTTGAATAGCATCCTCGCCATTAATCGAATTTCGAAGGTTTGCTCCCATGTCTGTCACTCTTTCTCTCCCTTCCCCTCAAGACCAGAATCAAGCGGTTTTAGACGATTAAAAAGGCCCTCAAGTTTTTTAAAACTCTCTTTACATTCGTCTGGAGGATTTTTAATTACCTTCAGTCTTTTTGCTGTATGAAAAAGATTTTCAACTTGCCTAAGATGTAATTCAGGAGCAAGTTTCCCTGCATTCACAAAGTGTAGACTTTCAGCAATCCTATGGGCCCCTTTACAAAGGTTTATCACTGCCTCTTTTCTTTTTCTCTTTTCTCTGAAAAGATCTGCAATTATCAGATGTCTTCCTGCAACCTCCATATAGTAGATGAGATCGTTAGTTTCTTCAAAAAGTTTATCATATACATTAAGCGATTTCCTATAATAGAGGATGGCGTGATCTAAATCCCCTTTGTCATGGTAAGCACCGCCCAGGTTGTGATAGCTTGTTGCCACATAAGGGTGTATTTCACCGAATACCTCTAATCGTATCTTAAGGGCCCTATTATAATAGTCGATGGCCTGATCTAAATCCCCTTTTCCGCTGTAAGCATTCCCCAGGTTGTTATAGCTTCTCGCCACATCGGAGTGTATTTCACCAAAGAGGTCTAAACATATCTTAAGGGCCTTATTATGATAGTCGATGGCCTGATCTAAATCCACTTTGTCATGGTAAGCATTCCCAAGATTGTTATAGCTTCTCGCCACATCAGGGTGTATTTCACAAAAGAGGTTTAACTGTATCTTGAGAGCCTTATCATAATAGGCAATAGCCTGATCGAAGTCCTTTTTTTGACGGTAAACAGTGCCCAGGTTGTTATAGCCTCCTGCCACATCGGGATGTTTTTCCCCAAAGAGGTCTAACCGTATCTTAAGTGCCTTATTAAGATATTCGATGGCTTGATCTAAATCTCCTTTGTCCCTGTAAGCAAGACCCAGATTATTATAGCTTGTTGCTACATAAGGATGTATTTCACTGAATAGATCTAACCATATCTTAAGAGCCTTAGTATAATAGCCGATAGCCTGATCGAAATCCCCTTTGTCCCTGTAAGCAAAGCCCAAGTTGTGATAGCTTCTTGCCACATCGGGGTGTTTTTCACCGAATAGATCTAATCGTATCTTAAGGGCCTTATTATGGTACTCGATGGCCTGATCGAAATCCACTTTGTCATGGTAAGCAAGACCCAGGTGGTCATAGCTTGCTGCAACATCGGGGTGTTTTTCACCGAAGAGGTCTAATCGTATCTTAAGGGCTTTATTATGATAGTCGATGGCGTGATCTAAATCCCCCTTTTCCCTGTAAGCATTCCCCAAATTGTCATAGCTTCCTGCCACATGAGGGTGTTTTTTACCAAAGAGGTCTAACCATATCTTAAGGGCCTTATTATGATAGTTGATGGCCTGATCTAAATCCCCCTTTTCCCTGTAAACATTGCCTATGTTGTTATAGCTTCTTGCAACATCATGATGTTTTTCACCAAAGAAATCTAATACTATCTTAAGTGCTTTATCATAATAGTCGATAGCCTGATCGAAATCTCCTTTTTCAGAGTAAGCACTGCCCAGGTTGTTAAAGCTTGTTGCCACATCAGGGTGTTTTTCACCAAAGAGGTCTAACCGTATGTTAAGGGATTGTGAAAGGTAATCAACAGCTTTATTAAGCTCTTTTTCAATATAAAGGACCCCTAAGCGGTTCAATTCTTCTGGAAGGTTTTCATCAACCTTTTTCTTCTCATTATATCCTTTCTCAATAGCCAGTTGTAAAAACTCTATCTTATTTTCACCATCCCATACATTTTGAGGCTTTACATCCTTTAGAATTTCGTATACCTTTTTTTGGGTTGAATCTTCTAAACTGATATGTGCAAGTATGTAAT
>CAZFJD010000113.1:0-9831 GCA_964518775.1 uncultured Syntrophaceae bacterium | reverse complement strand
GGTTCTCCTTGATTTTATTTTTCATTTGTAATATTAAAACACACACACATCGCCTCTTGTTTCTTAGAAGAGCAATCGAATGAATGGAATTAAAAGGATTGGATTACTCATCATTGGCTGGGTTTTTGTTGGACTGGGCATCCTCGGCCTCTTCCTTCCCCTCCTTCAAGGAATACTTTTCATCATGATCGGCCTGGCCATTCTCTCCTCTCGCAGTGAACTGGTAAGGCGTTTTCTAAAGCACCTCGAAGAACATTATCCCCAGCACCATGAGCGCGTAGAGATCTGGAGAGAAAAGATTCGGAATTGGTTTAAGAAAGATTGATCATAATAAAAATGTCAAATTTCAAAACCCAAATGCCAAAGGAATGTCAAAGCTCAAAATTGAAAATTTTAGTATTTGAACTTTAGATTTAATTTTGATATTTGAACTTTGGAATTTGACATTTTAGATTTAAATAGCTTTCCCAGAACTTCCAAAGAGCCTCATCTTTGATTGAACCGTCTGCTTCATCGCCTCCCGGCCAGGACCCAAGATCTTTCGAGGATCAAACTCCTCAGGTTTTGTGGTGAGAACCTCCCTGAGGGCACTGACAAAACTGAGCCTCAGGTCGGTATCGATGTTAATTTTGCAAATGCCTAACGAAATCGCCCTTTGAATTGCCTCATCAGGAATCCCTTTTGCACCAGGAAGTTTGGCGCCGAAACGCTCTGCTTTTTCAAGGATAGGTTGAGGAACACCTGAGGCACCGTGAAGGACCAATGGAATCTCCACCGTTCCGGCAATCTCCTTTAAGCGTTCGAAGTCGAGTCTAACCTCGCCTTTGAATTTATAGGCCCCATGAGATGTCCCAATGGCAATGGCCAAGGCATCGACCTCAGTCTTCTTTACAAACTGCCCCGCAGCCTGGGGGTCGGTGAGATATGCCTCTTGATCCGATACGGAGACTTTTTCTTCGATCCCCTTCAACCTTCCAAGCTCTCCCTCCACAGAGACCCCTTTCTTTCTTGCCATCTCTACCACTTTTTTTGTAATCGCGATGTTTTCATCGAATGGGAGATGGGATCCATCGATCATGACAGAGGTGAAGCCATTCTCGAGGCAGGATTGAATGATGTTTAGATCCTTTCCATGGTCGAGGTGGAGGGAAAGAGGAATGGAGGCCATTTGGGCAGCGATCTCCGCCATCGAAACGATGTGGGCTAATCCCGCATACTGGATGGCTCCTTCTGAGACCGCGATGATGGCTGGCGATTTCTCTGATTCTGCGGCCGAGACGATGGCCTGGAGGATCTCCAGATTGTTGATGTTGAAGGCGCCTACTGCGTATCCTCCTTTCTTGGCAAGATTGAGCAGTTCCTTATTCGTAAACAATTTCATATTGCTTCTCCTCTTTAAATCTATTAGTATCAGGAAAATGGCTGAATGGCAAATCTTTAGAAGCTGAAAGCTCAAAGACTCAATGACTCAATGACCAATGAACTAATGTCTTCTGTCTCTTGTTTGGAGATTTTTTGATGTCCGTTGATGAGATTGCTCAATCCTGGAAACGTTCACGCGCCATTTCCCCTTGTATTACTGACCTGAGAATTTTTGAAAAGCGAGAAGGAGAGTATCGCCCTTTCCCCAACTTCATCCAATCCATTTTAAAAGAGGCGCTGAAAAGGGAAGGAATTGACCGTCTCTATTCCCATCAGTTTGAGGCCATCGAGGCGATTCACGAGGGAAAGGATGTCGTGGTGGTCACCCCCACTGCTTCCGGGAAAACCCTCTGCTATAACCTTCCTGTTCTAAATTTGAAGCTGGGCGCCCCTTTTTCAAAGGCGATCTATCTATTTCCCACAAAAGCCCTTTCCCAAGATCAGATGTTCGAGCTCCAGAACTTGATTCAACGGATCGGAAAACCGATAGCCACTTACACGTACGATGGAGATACGCCTCAGGACGCCCGCCAAGCCATTCGCACCCAGGGCGATATTGTGATCACCAACCCGGATATGCTTCATACAGGAATTCTCCCTCATCACACAAAGTGGGTCACGTTCTTCCAGAATCTGAAATTTGTGGTGATCGATGAGCTTCACACCTATCGGGGTGTTTTTGGTTCTCATATGACGAATGTCCTGAGACGGCTCAATCGGATCTGCCGTTTCTACGGATCAAAGCCTCACTTTATCTGCTGCTCTGCGACGATCGCTAACCCTAAGGATCTGGCTGAAAGACTCTTGGAAAGGGAGGTCTTCTTAATCGACAAAAACGGGGCTCCATCTTCGGAGAAGATCTTCATCTTCTACAATCCTCCTGTGGTCAATAAAGAATTGGGCATCCGAAGGAGTCCTCTCCATGCTGCCCGGAGGTTGGTTTCTCCTTTTATCGAGGAGGGGATCCAGACCATCCTCTTCGCCACCAGTCGACTCAATGTGGAGATTTTGACCAAATACTTAAAAGACCGGTTTGAAAAAAGGTTGGAAGACAAAGGGAGGATCCGTGGCTATCGCGGAGGCTATCTGCCTGAGGTTCGAAGGGAGATCGAAAAGGGATTGAGGGAGAAAAAAGTCAAAGCGGTTGTCTCGACCAATGCCCTTGAACTCGGGATCGACATTGGGGACCTGGAAGTCTGTTTGATCTCAGGCTATCCTGGCACGATCGCCAGCACCTATCAGCAGGCGGGCCGGGTGGGAAGGCGTTCAGGAAAGTCATTGGCAGTCCTTATCGCCAGGAGTCAACCACTGGATCAATTCATCATCGAAAACCCGGACTACTTCTTCGGAAGATCGCCGGAGCACGGATTGGTCAACCCAGATAACCTTCTCATCCTGCTCAGCCACATTCAATGTGCTGCCTTTGAACTTCCTTTTAGAGATGGGGAACAGTTCGGCCGGGAAGACCTGGCTGAGATGTTAAGATACCTCGAAGAGAAAGGGACGCTTCACCACGTTGGTCAGAATTGGTATTGGACTCGGGACGCCTATCCAGCGGAGAAGGTCAGCCTTCGGTCCACGTCTGAGGAGAACTTTGTTGTGGTCGATACGACAAAAAGGAAAGAGGAGGTCATTGCAGAGGTCGACTTCACCAGTGCCCACACCACTCTCTATGAAGGGGCTGTCTACCTCTGTGAATCAGAACTCTACAGCGTGGAGAAGCTCGACTATCCCAATCGGAGAGCCTATGTTAAAAAGACCCATGGGGAATACTATACGGATGCGATCGACTATACCGATGTTTCTATCCTGGAGGGGTTTGAGAGGCGACAGGAAAGGGGCATCATCTTCGAACATGGTGAGGTGAAGGTTGCCACCCGCGTGGTGGGATATAAGAAGATTAAATTTTATACCCTTGAGAACCTGGGTTACGGAAAGATCGAACTGCCAGATCTTCAGTTCCACACCACCTCCTATTGGATCACGTTCCGAAGGGATTTATTGGGACGGTTACCCTATCATCGTTTGGAGATCATCGATGGTGTGTTAGGACTTGGCTATGCCTTTCATTCCGTGGCGGCGCTTCATCTGATGTGCGACCCCCACGATCTCAACCGCTGTGTGGGAGATCGAGGAGCGAAGTGGTTCCTCCGCCTTTCGAGGGATTCCAAAGGCTTCTACTCTTCCTACAATTCGCCGGAGGAGATCCCGGAGGAGAGGATGGGACTGTTTGAGCCCACCCTCTTTCTTTACGATAATTATCCAGGGGGGATGGGGTTCAGCCACCAACTCTTCGATGACACATCGGTACTTCTTGAGAAGGCGATGAAGCTCATCTCCAAGTGTGAATGTCGCTACGGGTGTCCCTCCTGTGTAGGCCCTACAAGAGAGATCGGTGAGAAATCAAAGGAAGTGGCATTATCCTTGCTAAAGGAAATATTGAAGTAAATCCAAATGTCGAAGTTCAAATTTCAAAGGAAGTTCAAATGTCAAAGCTCAAATTTCTAAGGAATACAAAATTTCGTCATTCCATTGTTCCGGAATGTGACTTTGGACTTTGAACTTTGGCATTCCTTTGACATTTGGATTTTGACATTTGACATTGAGTAATATGGATCTCAAAGAACGCCTCAATCGACTGACTTCAATTACTCCGACCCGGAAAGAAGACAGGTCACAGGTGATCGGGGATTTAAGGCAGAAACTGGATCGGCTTCTCGAGCCGAAGAAGATCTATCGGAAGAAAACCGTCCTTCCTGTTGAGCAGCTTGTCAACGGAGAGGTCATTTCGACCCCTGATGGAGAGACCTTTCAGGTGAAGGAATATTTTCCTTCTCACTTCCGATATGGCGAGATGGCATTGGCAGAGATTTTAGACATCCCTACCTACCCGGCCCATCTCCTTTCGAGGGATGAACGGCTTAAGGAATTGGACCTGCGAAAAGCCCTCTTTCTTGACACGGAGACCACAGGACTGGCTGGTGGGACTGGCACCTTCGTCTTTATGATTGGATTGGGCTTCTTCGAGGGGGATGGATTTCTCATCCACCAATTCTTCATGAGGGATCATTCGGAGGAGAGGGCTTCACTCTCCTTGCTGAAGGAGCTGCTTGAATCCTTTCAATTCCTCGTCACCTTCAATGGAAGGCATTATGACATTCCGCTCCTTGAAACCCGATTCATCCTCTCCCGTATCTCTTCAAAGGTCAGGGAGATGCCAAATTTTGATCTCCTCTATCCCTCAAGGAGAATTTGGAAAGGAGCTTATGACAACTGTCGGCTCATCACGTTAGAATCTCAGCTCTTGGGTATGGAGAGGGTTGATGATATCCCGTCGGAATGGATCCCATATTACTATTTTGAGTATCTCCAGACTGGAGACGGAAGCAAGATTCACCGAGTTTTCTACCATAACCAGATGGATATCCTCTCCATGGTGGCCTTGGCCGGCAGGATCCATCTCGTCTACCATGATCCTCAAGCAGCCCGACCCAGAAAGGGCGTTGAGCACTTCGCCTTGGGAAGGCTCTTCTGGGAGCATGGCCATCCAGAGAAAGCCATCTCCTGTTTCGAGATTGCATTAAACCGATGTAACGAGGACCTGACGTGGGAAGTGATGAGGTGGCTCTCCGTGGCCTTCAAGAAGACAGGGCAGAGTGAAAAGGCTCGATCTCTTTGGGAGGAGATGGCCAGCTGGCCCTATAAGAAGGATACCTTTCCCTACATTGAGCTGGCAAAGTACCACGAACACCGGCTAAAAGACTTTGAGGGAGCAATCTCCTATGTGCAGAAGGCATTGGAGCAGGTCTCGGGTCATCAAGAAAGGGAGGTCGAAATGCTTCAGCATCGAAGGCTGAGATTGGAGCAGAAGAGGGTCGGGAATGCGGCTCGATGATCGGCTTCGATGGTTGATCTGGATCTCTTTGAGTGAGATCGGGACGATGCTCGTCTTCTCTAACTACGCCGCCCTTCTTCCTATTCTTCAAAAGGAGTGGACTCTGACGAACAGCCAGGCCGGCTGGATCTACTCTTCTTATCAAATCGGTTACATCCTTTCAGTTGTCTTCCTTACCTCCCTCACCGATTATGCCAATCCAAAATACATCTACCTTGTCACGGCTTTCTGGTCAGGGATCTCCGGAATCTTATTCTCTCTTTGGGCAGAAGGATTTTATTCGGCCTTGATCTTAAGAAGCCTGATGGGAATTGGTTTTGCAGGAACTTATATGCCTGGTCTGAGGATGGTTTCGGAAAAATTTCCGTCCCGCGAAAGAGGCAGAGCAGTGGGAATCTATGTGGGTGTATTCAGTCTTGGGGTTTCTCTCTCCTTATTTCTGACCGGTTTTATCAACTCTCTTATCTCATGGCGGTGGGCCTTCCTCATCACCTCTTTAGGTCCCATTGGAGGTGGGATCATTGCCTTTCTCAAGTTAGGGAAGATTACCCGGGGAAGGACAGAGGAGATAAGCAAGGTTCCTCTAAGTCAGGTTTTGAGAAATCGGCCTGTCTTGATGATGATTGGTGGGTATGTCGCTCATATGTGGGAGTTGTTTGGAATGAGGGGTTGGATGGTTGCATTTCTCACAGCCTGTCTCCTCACGGCCGAGTTCGATTTTTCAAGAGCGGTCAGCCTCAGCGCAGGGATCACTGGAGTGGTCACCTTAGTGGGGGCGGTCTCCAGTGCTTTGGGTGGTGCGCTTTCTGACAAGTTTGGAAGGGTCAATACGATCACTGTCATCATGTTAGGGAGTGGGCTGCTTTCCCTCCTGATTGGATGGACAAGAACTTTCCCCATTTGGGTAGTCCTTATCCTATCCATCCTCTATGGGTTCATGGTAACGGGAGAGTCCTCCGTGCTTTCGACTGGAGTGACCGAGTTGGCCCATCCGGCCGGCCTGGGGAGAACGATGGCGCTCCAGTCCCTCCTGGGGTGGGGGACGGCTTCCCTCTCGCCTATTGTCTTCGGATATGTTCTGGACATCACCAATCCTTCCAATGCCTTAGCCCAATTTGGATATGTTCCAAACTGGGGATGGGCATTCATGTTGCTGGGAGTGGGAGGACTGCTGGGCCCCCTGATCGTGCGGAGGATGGGAAAGCGAGGTGATCTACTGACTTGACAGAAAGCCCCTAAATTTTTATATTAGCTTTGGCAACTTGACCCATTCGGCGGCGCCAAGCCCCGCCTTTTAAGGCGGGGTAAAGAAGCGCCGCTCAGGGTCAACCCTGAGCAAGCCCAGGCCTTCAGGCCGGGGAGTCGAAGGGTTGACTTTCGGTTTGCGGCATCGGCATTTCTAATTCATGAAGTATGAGAGAAAGGAGGGAAACAGGATGCCAAGTTATGATTACCGATGTCTCAAATGCAATAAGGAGTTTTCTATCATTCTCAGCATAAGGGAACACGATCAAAACAAGGCAAAGTGTCCCAAATGTGGAGGCAAGAAACTTGAGCAGCTTATCACCCACTTCATGACGAAGACCTCAAGAAAGAGTTAAGCCCATCTCTTCTCTCATCGAGAAGCAGGGGGGATCCCCCCTGCTTCTCAACATATCCCGTCTGTTTCGATCTTGATGCCACTTGACAAGGCTTTTCTATGTGTGTTTAGAATGCGCGTATTACCCATTGGAAGGGTCACCTGCCGGATCAAAAATGTTTGAGTTTAGCGAAGAGCAAAATTTAACAAGGAAAAGTGTCTATGACTTTGCCAAGAAGGAGTTGGCTCCAAAGGCCTCTTATTGGGATGCCCATGAAGAGTTTCCATGGGATACCGTGAGGAAGATGGCAGAGATTGGACTCACTGGATTGCGTCTGCCGGCATCTTACGAAGGCGCGGAGGCAGACTTGATCACCCTTGGGATAGCCTTAGAAGAGGTTGCGAGATTCGATCATAGCTGTGCCATCATCCTTTGCGGCTGTAACATTACGGGAAGGGTACTATTGCACGCCTCTCAGAGGATCAGGGATCTCTATCTGCCAGAGATCGCGAAAGGTAGGAGCATCTTAGCCTTTTGCGCTGCCGAGCCGGAGGCCGGTTCTGACGTCAGAGCCATCAGAAGTGTAGCAAATCGTCAAGGGGATCGATATGTTGTAAACGGTGAGAAGTCGATGATCACCTTTGCTCAAGTGGCTCAAGGGTTTGTTGTCCTTGTTAAGATAAGAGAAGGGAAGGGAGAGGGTATCCGCTGTATTTTTGTAGAAGCGAACAGGCCTGGGATTGACATCCAACGCCTCCAAGGCTTTGGATGGAGAGCGACGAGATGGGGAAATGTAGCCTTCAATGACGTTCAGGTTCCGACTGAGAATCTCATTGGTGAAGAGAACGACGCCTTATCCATGCTGAAAGGCACGGTGCAAGAGCAGAGGGCACTTACAGGCCTTGTCGCTCTGGGTACTGCCAAGGAAGCCCTCGATGAGGCTATCCAATACGCAAAGATGCGCAAGGTATTCGGAAAACCCTTAGGGAAATTTGAAGGCATACAATTCAGACTGGCTGAGGACTTCACTTCCCTCGAGGCTGCCAGACTGATCTGTTACAAAGCCCTATCTTTGATCGAGAAGAATGCGGATGAAGCTTCTGTATGGGCAGCTATGGCTAACCTGATTGGAGGTGAGACGGCCTATAAAGTGGTCAACGATGCGATGGATGTGTACGGAGGACTTGGATATTCAAAAGAGCTTCCCTTTGAACGCTACCTGAGGGATGTGAAAGCAACACAGATCGCCAATGCGACTCTAAAAATGGAGATAGGGCAGGGACTGTTGGGGAAAGAATATCTGCCTTATGCATAGACCGGACTGTCATCGCGAGGAACCCGGCCATAGCGGGATGACGTGGCAATCTCAATTCTAATGTCCTGAGTCAGATATGACTTTACATAGTTTGTCATTCCGGACTTGACCGTTCGGCTGAGCTCACGACGAAGCCCGGAATCCAGGGTTTCCTGTGCAAACAGGAACCCAATTTCTTTGTTATAGATCCTTGCTTCCGCAGGGACGACGTCTGGATTCCCGCTTTCGCGGGAATGACAGTCCTTAGACCACTGTAAAGAAGTGTTCGATTCGGTACACTAAGACCAGTGCAATTGAGTTTATGGAGGTCTAATAAACCCTTGCCCTTCTTGCTTCGTCGTAAACGCCGAGTTTTTCAATCTTTTCTTCCTCGTTTTTAATCTCCCCTCGAATCCCAATTTTTACTTTCTTAAAGGGGATCTTTTTGCCTGATGCAGCAATGGCATCCTCTGTTGCCTTGACCAATCCGAAGCAACAAGGCACCTCCATATAAGGAACGGTTACGCTTTTGATGGAATTTGTCTTAAAGATCTCAGTAAGTTTTTCCTTATAGTACTGGATGTCGTCCAATTTAGGACAGCCCACAACCAATATTTTTTCTTTAAGGAAGTCCTGATGGAAATTAGGGTAGGCAAATGGTACACAATCCGCTGCTACAAGGAAGTCTGCGTTTTGATAATAAGGGGCATTGATTGGCACCAACTTCAACTGGACAGGCCATTGAGAAAGCATCGAGACGGAGGGGCTAGGGGCCCCTGTCTCTATGGGTTTGGGAGCTTTTAATTGCATAGGCCTTGAAGAGGGACAACCGATAAATAATGGAGCAGGTTGAGGTTCAGGTTCCTTCTTAGGAAGGTGGACCTCCACAGCCTTTTCGTCGAAGTCTTCAGCCTCCCTTTCGATGATCGTAATCGCATCCTGGGGACAATGTCCAAGGCAGGCCCCAAGGCCGTCGCAGAACTTCTCGCTCAGCAATTTTGCTTTTCCATCCACAATTTGAAGCGCTCCCTCGGCGCAGTTAGGGATACAGAGCCCACAACCATTACATTTCTCCTCATCAATCTTCACAATCTTCCTTGTCGCCATGGTTCCTACCTCCTGAAGTTATTTTTAACTGGAATATAATACCCTTTCGGGGCTTTTCCCTTGATCTAAGTCAAAAAGAAATATTTTTTAGCGGATGGAATTTGGTGTCAGGGATGCAATTTGGTGTCAGGCCTTGAATTGTGAATTATTATAAAACCTAAAGGAGATTTAAAGGAAATCTCATGAAGTGGCGCAATTCAATTTTTTCATTTATCACTATTTTTATTGGGTTTTGTTTTTTGCTTGTTTTTCACTATGCCGCTACTGAGCTAACCGTTGTGAAGATTCTTTTCAAAAAGATTTTTATGTTGACAAAAACCCATTCAGATTGTTAGTAAGAAGAGTAGAGGGAGGATTTTGAAAAAGAAACAACGTGTCCAATATTGGCTTGAATCTGCAAAAGATGATTGGAGGGTTGCAAAGCATCTCTTCGAAAGAAGAGATTATCCTCACTCATTATTTTTTGGACACCTCACTGTTGAAAAGATTCTAAAGGCAATCTATGTAAATAAACTAAACGAAAGTCCTCCTTA